>JANXLP010000346.1 GCA_025355125.1 Opitutaceae bacterium
TCTACTTCGGCAAGCCCAAGGAAACCACCACCCTCCCCGACGGCGACGTCCAGGCCGTGGACACGATGGTGTATAAAAAATCCGAGATCGAGCGCATCCTCCAGGTCGCCATCACCACCGCGCGCGCCCGCAAGAAAAAGCTCTGCTCCGTGGACAAGGCCAACGTCCTCGAGACCTCCGTCCTCTGGCGCAAAACCGTCTCCGAGTATTGCGCGGCCCACGCACCCGACATCGCCCTCAGCCACATGTATGTCGATAACGCCGCCATGCAGCTCGCGCGCGATCCCAACCAGTTCGACGTGTTCGTGACCGAAAACATGTTTGGCGACATCCTCTCCGACGAGATGGCCGTCATCTGCGGTTCCCTCGGTATGCTGTCCTCCGCCTCGCTCGGCACCGGCAAGAATTCCCTCGGCCTGCCCTTCGGTCTCTACGAGCCCGCCGGCGGCACCGCCCCCGACATCGCCGGCAAAGGCATCGCCAATCCCTGCGCGCAGATTCTCTCCGTCGCCCAGATGCTCCGCTACAGTTTTTATATGGAGCCCATCGCCCAGCGCATCGAGGCCGCCGTCAAGAAAGCCGTCACCAGCGGCATCCGCACCGGCGACATCGCGTTTGGCAAGCCCTCTGTCAGCACGCGCGTGATGACCGACGCGATCATCGCCCGGCTCTGATTCCGCCGCGTCGGCTCGCGTTCCCGTCTGTCTTTCCCGCATTCGCTACGGCGGGTGAGGCAACCTTCGACTCCAGCCTACCGCCCCAGCGCTCGGGCGACCGCCCACAGCATCCGGTCCCCGCCACACGGTTTCGGCAGGATGCACGCGACCCTGTCGGCATCGATCTGCGCACGCTTCTCGGGCTCCAGCAGCCCGCTGAACAGGATGACCTTTACTTCGGGCGCTTCGGCGTGCAGCTCGTGGATCAGCGCCGCGCCGTCCATTTCCGGCATCATCAAATCCGTGATAACCAACCGCACCTCGTCGCGCCGGAGGCGAAACGCTGCGAGCGCGCTGATGCCGTTGTCGGCCGTGATAGCGGTGTATCCGTTGAACTCGAGCATCATTCGCACCGTTTCGCTCACCATCGACTCATCGTCAACCACGAGCACGAGTTCTCCTCGGCCGACGGGGGGCGGCTCGGTTGTTGGCTGCACCATGACAGGTATCGGCTCGGGTATCGCCGGCAAGAACACGGTGAAAGTTGTCCCCTCGCCCGGTGTGCTCGCGACCATGAGCACACCGGAGTGGTTGCGCACGATGCCCATCACCACCGAAAGCCCGAGCCCTGTGCCTTTTTCGCGCACCTTGGTCGTGTAGAAGGGCTCGAAAATCTGGCCGAGATTTTCCGGCGGAATCCCGCAACCGGTGTCCTTCACGCTGATCGCGATGTAGTCGCCGGGTTTGGCCGGCGCGTGTGCCTTCACATCGGCATCCGTTAGCTCGACCTCTTTCGCGCTGATCACCAACCGGCCTCCGCCGACCATGGCGTCGCGCGCATTGATGCACAGATTCATCAACACTTGATGGATTTGCGTGGGATCAGCCGACACTGGCCGGAGTTCGCCCGCCACGTCGCACTCCAGGATCAAATCGCGCGGGAAGGTCTCCTTGATGATCGTCGCCATCTCCTTGATTAAATACCGCACCTGCACCGGCACCCGCTCGCCGGCCTCGCCGCGGCTGAAGGTCAGCAATTGCTTTACTAGGCTGCTGCCCCGCGCCGCTGCGGTCAGGATGACCTGCATCATCTCACGGTCTTCGGGATCGGTGATGTGATCCATGACCAAGTTCGCACCGAGGATGATCGGCGTGAGCGTGTTGTTGATGTCGTGGGCAACCCCGGCCGAGACCGTGCTGATCGCGAGGATGCGCTGGGCGTGTTGCAACTGTGACTCGAGCGACCGGCGCTCCGTGATGTCGATCAACACGACCCGACACTCGTGCGCCGAAGGGGCGAGCGTGGCCTCCAGCAACCCGCAGATCGGCGGTCGGCCGGGGCGCACCAGCGTGAGTTCGCAGGAGGCCTTTCCCTTCGTCCGGAAGACGTCGGCCAGAAATTGGTTGAAAGTCGGCCGATCCGCCTCCGCCACCAGGGCTCCGAAGCGCACACCCTCGAGGCTGGCCCGTTCACTGCCCAGCAGCGAGGAGCCCGTGAGGTTCGCGAGCCGGATGGTGCCGTCTTCCTTGAGGTTGAAATAGCCGGCGGGCGCAAATTCGTAGAGATCGGTGTAACGCTCCAGCCCCGCCTGGATCTCCGCGCGGGCCGTGCGGAGTTCGTCGATCTGCATTTCCAATTCGATCTGGTGGACTTCCAGCTCGTGCTGCAGCCGCAGCAGATCCACTTCGCGCAGCGGCGGACGCCCGCCGGCGTTTGCCCGCATCCGTTCCTCTGCGGCGCGGCGTAGGGCGGGGGCATCGGAATCGGTGGCGGCGCTCATGAGCCCCCTGCCTTCCGCATCCGCAACTCGGCTTCCAGCACTTTGGCGATGGTGATGTCCATAAAGGTAAGCACCACGCCCTCGATCCGGTTTTCCGTCGTGCGGTAGGGCATGAGGCGCATCGCAAACCAACGCCCGGCACGCGTGACCACCGATTTCTCCCGCGGCACGAGCGTGCGCAGGGTCTCCTGCGCATCGGCGGCCATCTCCGGATAGACGAGATCCGAGGCGAGGTCGGTCACCGGGCGGCCCACGTCGCCGGGGATGAATTTAAAGAGCTTGGTCGCCTGCTCGGTGAAGCGGCGCACGCAGAGCGCGTTGTCGAGAAACACCGTCGCGATCTCCGTGCTGTTGAGCAGGTTCTTCATGTCGTTACTGGCCGCGCTCAGCTCTTCGACTTTCGCCTGCAACTCGGCGTTCACGGTCTGGAGTTCTTCGTTGAGCGACTGCATCTCCTCCTTCGAGGTCGTGAGTTCCTCGTTGGTCGATTGCAGCTCCTCGTTGGTCGATTGTATCTCTTCGTTGATCGACTTGAGCTCATCATCCGAGGTCTGCCTTTCCGCGCGCGCACTGTGGGCATCCGCGAGCGCCCGCTGTAGCTCCTCAGCCAACTCCCGCACCCGCCGGCCCGCACCCGCCGGTTGGGCCACCCGGGCTTTCTTCGCCTCCGGGTTCAGCGGCTCCGCAAAAACGATCATCGCCAAGCCGCGCAGCGCCGCCGGTTCCTTCAAAAACTGCACCGAGACGTCCACGGATTGCACGCGACCGTCACCTGCGACCAGCGCCCCCCGGCACAGGGCCGCTCCGGGCAACCGCCGAGCACGTTGAAAAGCGCCCGTCAGCTCGTAGCGCAGGCTCTCGCGCGCCATTACAAAGAGGTTCCAGTTGGCCTTGCCCGCCGCCGGCTCCAAGTAGCGGCCCGTGCGCCCGCTGACGAAGAGGATATCGCCCACCTCATTCACGAGCACTGCGGCGGGCGTGCGGTGTTGGAGCAGCCACTGCTCGGCGGAGGCCTGCAGGCCGGCCCCCGTCGGCACCGGGGCGCTCCAGCCCGAGGGCGCGTCAAGAGGAGCAGACGGCTGCACCGGAGGAAACACCAGCATCCCCGCACGGGTGCGTGCCTCCCGACGCCGAAACAACCGCGACTTGCCCGGCAGCGGCGTGAAAAGACCCGTGAATCCCGACACACTCTCCGCGCTACCCAGCATGAGCACACCATCGGGTTTCAGACTGTAGTGAAACAGGGGATGAAGTCTTGTTTGCAGCTCGGGCGCGAAATAGATGAGCAGGTTGCGGCAGCTCATCACGTCCAGTTTGGTGAACGGCGGATCGACGATGAGATTCTGCGGGGCAAAGATCACCATCTCGCGGATCTCCTTGGCGACCCGGTAGCCGTGCTTCTCCTTGGTGAAAAAACGGTCCAGTCGCTCGGGCGTCACATCGGCGGCGA
>JANXLP010000382.1 GCA_025355125.1 Opitutaceae bacterium
CTGGCCCGATTTCACCAAGGCCGACCTCGCCGCCGCCATCGCCGACTACAACCGCCGCGAACGCCGCTTCGGCCTCACCAGCGAGCAACTGAAACCCGTCACCCGCTGAGTCCTATCCTTTCGGCGCGTTCCGCCCCGGTCCGATTTCCGATCTCTCAGCTCTAGACTCTCAGCTCTCAGCCCATCCCCCCTCCGAACCGTGGCCCAACGCATCCTCAGCACCGTCACCCTCTGGCTCGTCATCTTTGGCACGCTCTGGTTCTTCCGCACCTCCGGCGCGCTCGTCCTCGTCGGCCTCATCTCGGTCCTCACACTCCGCGAGTTCTACCAACTCATGACCGCCGCCGGCTGGGCGCCCTTCGCCGGACTCGGCATGTTCTTTGGTGGCCTCATCACGCTCGCGCCCTCCATCGAAGCCCGCATCGGCGCCCCCACCCACCCGCTCCTCGCCCTCGCCGCCATCGTCTTCGCCATCCGCATCGTCGGCGAACGCCCTCCCGAAAAGCGCGTCGAGGCCCTCGCCTCCACGCTCTTCGGTTTGGTTTACGTCGGCCTGCTCCTCCAATATCTCGTCCGCATCCTCACGCCGCTTCCCGCCGACACCATCAGCGCCGATGGTCGCCTCCTCCTCTGCCTCTGGGTCATCGCGGTTTCGAAATTCTGCGACGTCGGCGCGCTCCTCACCGGCCTCGCCATCGGCAAGCACAAGATGTCCCCGACCATCAGTCCGAAGAAAACCTGGGAAGGCGCCGTCGGCGGCGTCCTCACCTCCATCGGCATCGGCGCCCTCGTCGCCTGGCTCGGCCGCGGCGAACTCGCCGGCCACCTCTCCCCGCTCCACTCCGCCCTCATCGCCGGCCCCATCGCCGTCATCGCCATCATTTCCGATCTCATCGAGTCCGTCATCAAACGCCGCGCCGCGCTCAAGGACTCCGGCAAGGTAATCCCCGGCATCGGCGGCATGTTCGACTTGAGCGACAGCCTCCTCCTCACCGGCCCCGTCGCCTACTTCCTCTTCCGCCTGCCCTAAGCCGAACTCCATGCGTTCGAACTCCGCCCTCCACGCCATCCGTGCCGACCTAGCCGGCGAAGTCCGTCGCGCCCATCCCCGCCCCACGCCCACGCTCCGAGGATCGGCCTCTCAGCTCTCAACTCTCAGCTCTCAGCCCCATCGTTCCGCCTGAGCCCTCCGCTCTCGCCGTCCTCCTCCGTGGCCACCACCGCCTTTCCCCATCGCAAACGCGTCGTCCTCCTCGGCGCCACCGGCTCCATCGGTGAAAACACCCTGCGCGTCATCGCCGCGCACCCCGACAAACTCGAGCTCGTCGCCATCGCCGCCCGCGGCAACTGGGAAAAACTCGCCGCCATCGCCCGCACCCACGGCGTCCGCCACGTCGGCCTCTTCGACGATACCGCCTTCGCCGCCGCCCGCGCCAATCCCGCCGCCTTCCCGCCCGGCACGCACCTTGTCGGCGGCCTCGCCGGCCTCGTCGAACTCGCCCAACTCCCCGCCGCCGACATCGTCCTCGTCGCCGTCGTCGGCACCACCGGTCTCGAGCCCGCCCTTGCCGCCCTCGCCGCCGGCAAAGACCTCGCCCTCGCCTCCAAGGAAATCCTCGTCCTCGCCGGCCGCCAAGTCCTCGCCGCCGCCGCCGCCAGCGGGGCGAAACTCCTCCCCGTGGACAGCGAGCACAGCGCTGTTTTCCAATGCCTCGAAGGCCACCCGCTCTCCACCGTCCGCCGCGTCACGATCACCGCCAGCGGCGGCGCTTTCCGCGATTGGCCTGTGGAGCGCCTCGCGCAGGTCACGCCCGCCGACGCCGTCAAGCACCCCAACTGGTCGATGGGCCCAAAGATCACCGTCGATTCCGCCACCCTTGCTAACAAGGGCCTGGAGCTCATCGAGGCCCAATGTCTCTTCAGCCTCCGCCCCGAGCAATGCGCCGCCGTCATGCACCCGCAGAGCATCGTTCACGCGATCGTCGAGTTTAACGACGGCGCCATGCTCGCC
Source organism: Opitutaceae bacterium (assembly GCA_025355125.1). Classification (GTDB taxonomy): domain Bacteria; phylum Verrucomicrobiota; class Verrucomicrobiia; order Opitutales; family Opitutaceae; genus Tous-C4FEB. The sequence goes on from JANXLP010000382.1 coordinate 2,012, forward strand.
CAGCTCGGCCCGCCCTCGATGACGTTTCCCATCCAGCACGCCCTGCTCTACCCCGAGCGCGCGCCCGGCACCGAGGCACCGCTCGACTTCAGCAAACTCCTCTCGCTCGAATTCCGCCCCATCGACGAAGCCCGCTTCCCCATGCTCCGCCTCGCCCGCGAGGCGATGCTCGCTGCCGGCGGCGCCCCCGCCGTTTACAACGCCGCCAACGAGATCGCCGTCGCCGCCTTCCTCGCCCACCAAATCCCCTTTCTTGCGATTCCGCGCGTAGTCGAACACACTCTCGACCGCCTCACTTTCTCCTCTCCCTCCGATCTCCCCTCCATCCTCGCCCTCGACCAAGCAGCCCGCCGCCTCGCCCGTCTGGAAATCGTAAATCATAAATCTTAAGTCATAAATTTTACGCCCGCCCATGGATCTCCTCGCCGCCACCTTCTCCAACCTCTGGTCGATCTTCCTCGTCGTCATCTTTTTTGGCGGCTCGATCTTCGTCCACGAGCTCGGCCACTTCCTCGCCGCCCGTCGTCGCGGCGTCCACGTCGAGCGCTTCTCCATCGGCTTCGGCCCCGCCATCTGGTCCTACCGCGCCAAAGACGGCGTCGAATACCGCATCGCCTGGTTTCCCCTCGGCGGTTACGTCCTGCTCCCCCAACTCGCCGACCTCGGCCCCATCGAGGGCGAAAGCACCGCCGACGTCGCGAAACTCCCGCCCATTTCCTACGCGACCAAGATGATCGTCTTCGTCGCCGGCGCCACGTTCAACGTCCTCTTCGCCTTCGCCCTCGCCTGCATCATCAGCGTCATCGGCCTCCCCGAGAGCAGCATGACCGCCACCACCCGCATCGGCTACGTCGCCAAAACCCTCGAAGGCCCCGACGGCGCCAAGACTCCCAGCCCCGCCCTCACCGCCGGCTTCCGCGCCGGTGATATTGTCCGCGCCATCGACGGCAAAACCGTCTCCGACTGGCAGGACCTGATGCAGACCCTCATCACCACCACCGGCCGCGCCGCCGACGGTCAGCCCCGCGCGGTCTTCACCGTCGATCGCAACGGCGAAATGCTCGATCTCCCCGTCAATCCCCGCCTCTCCGGCGACGAGAAATTCCGCAAAATCGGCATCGCTCCCGGTTTCGAACTCATCGCGTTCAAGATCACCCCGAAAGCCCTCGCCGACCAAGCCGGCCTCCGCACCGACGACGAATTCGTCTCCGTCAACGCCACCAAAATCTACGGCACCGAAACCTTGTTCGAGACGCTCCTCGCCCAACCCGCCGCGCCCGCCGCCCTCGTCGTCCGCCGCGCAGGTCAGGACGTCGCGCTCACGCTCCCCGCGCACAATACTACGACCAACGCCGCCCTCTCCAAAGCCCTCGGTGTCGATTTCACCACCGGCTTCCGCATGACGCATCCCTCGCCGATCACCCAGATCACCGCCCCCATCGTGATGACCGTCCGCACCCTCACGAGCCTCATCAATCCCAACTCCGACATCGGCATCTCCAAACTCGCCGGCCCCGTCGGCATCGCGCGCATCTTCCACAGCGCCGCCGAAGCCGGCATCCGCGCTGTCCTGATGTTCACCATCCTCATCAACATCAACCTCGCCGTCTTCAACCTCCTCCCGATCCCCGTCCTCGACGGCGGCCAGATGCTCTTCGCCACCATCGGCAAACTTCGCGGCCGCGCCCTGCCCATGAATTTCATCATGACCGCCCAGAGCGTCTTCATGGTGCTGCTCTTCTCGATGGTGATTTACGTGAGCTTCTTCGACGTCCGCCGCATCGTCCGCGACGTCAACACCAGCCGCGCCGAGTCCGCCGCGACCGCCACGCCTGCCAAATAATCGCCCGTCGTTGCGAGGAGCGCAGCGCCGCGGCAATCCATCACTCCTCTTTTTTGCGCCTCCTGCGCCTCTTCGCGGCCATTCATCCCTCTGAATTCCGTTTTCGTGTCATTTCGTGTTTTTTGTGGCCATCCCACTCCGAAACTAGCCCCTAAAAACTAACACCGCGCTCCCGCTCCGCCCGCCATGTCGCCCTACTGCGTTTCCCGTTTCCAAACCGTCCGCCGCCCCACCCACGAAGTCATGGTCGGCGCCGTCGGCGTCGGCGGTTCCAATCCCGTTCGCATTCAGTCGATGACCACGAGCGACACCCAGGACGTCGCCGCTACCGTCAAGCAATCAATCGCCCTCGCCGAAGTCGGCTGCGAAATCGTCCGCATCACCACGCCCAACGTCGCCGCCGCCCAGTGCCTTCGTCCCATCCGCGAACAATTCACCGCCGCCGGTTTCGGCCACATCCCTCTCGTCGCCGACATTCATTTTCTCCCGAGCGCCGCGATGGAGGCGGTCGAACACGTCGAAAAAATCCGCGTCAATCCGGGCAACTACGCCGACAAAAAGAAATTCGCCGTCCGCGACTACACCGACGCCGACTACGACCGCGAACTGAGCCGTCTCCACGAGACCTTTTCCCCGCTCGTCCTCCGCGCCAAAACTCTCGGCCGCTCCCTGCGCATCGGCACCAATCACGGCTCGCTCTCCGACCGCATCATGAACCGCTACGGCGACACGCCGCTCGGCATGGTCGAGAGCGCCCTCGAGTTTCTCCGTATCGCCGAAAGCCATTCGTATAAGCAGATCATCCTCTCGATGAAGGCCTCGAATCCCAAGGTGATGATTCAAGCCTACCGCCTCCTCGTCGCCCGCATGAACGACGAGGACATGCACTACCCGCTCCACCTCGGCGTGACCGAGGCCGGCGACGGCGAAGATGGCCGCATCAAGAGCGCCATCGGCATCGGCACGCTCCTGCACGACGGCCTCGGCGACACCATCCGCGTCTCGCTCACCGAAGACAGCGTTTACGAAATCCCCGTCGCCCGCGCCATCGCCGACAAGACGATGTCGCTCTGGCAAACCCGGAACCCGGAACCCGAAACTCGGAACCCGATCTCCGCCACCGACTCGCTCGACCCGTATCACTACACGCGCCGCGCCACGACGCTCATCTCCCTCGGTCACAAAATCAAAGTCGGCCCCGAGCAGCCGCCCACCGTCATCACGCGCGTCGAACTCTCAACCCTCC
>JANXLP010000387.1 GCA_025355125.1 Opitutaceae bacterium
CTGCTCGCCCATCTCGGCCTGCGCCTACCCAAGGGCACCCGTGAAGTCAGCAATGTAGTGCCGAAAATCAGCCCCTAAATCACGCAAGTCGCTGCAATAGAACGAAACGGTTTTCTGAACTGCGGAACTCGGGTTAGGCGCAGCCCGGGATTATGACCTCGGTGTGGCAGATTTCGCGGCGAGGATGCGGGCCAATTCGGCTTCGGAAATCTTCCGGCCGGCATCCATCTCACGATGGCGTTCTGCGAGCTCACGGGCAAACGCCGGGGAGTGCGTCTCACGCAAGCTGTCTAGAAACCTTGCGACGCTGGCCTGCTCCTCGGGTGAGAGCTTGGCCAACTGCGATTGGATTTCCTGCACGCTCATGAAATGAAAGCTACTTGGAGGGGCATCTTCGTTAACGGCGGGTTTGTGAGAAACCACTCGCTGGCGCTCGCGGCTACGGGTGGTTCTGAAATGTAGCGGCGAGCGCCAGCGAGTGGCTGCTTAAGCGTTTCGCTTCTCGACGACGTAATTATAGCAGCGCCAAAAGCGCTCCCAAAAGTCGGAGATACGAGGGTCAAATTCGGGATAGCCCGACACGCAGCAACCGAGCAAGGGGTAATCCTGCCAGCGTGCGGCGAGTTGGGCTCGCACGGGATTTTCGAAGAGGTAGTGCGCGACGGTTTGGAAGGCACCGCGCTCGCGTTCCGCTTCGGTGAGGACGTGGTCGTGGGGTTGGCGCTGCCACTCGGCGGGAGCAAGAAAGGGACGGAGATGCTTGCGGATGAATTCGGTGGCGAGGCGTTGGTCGGAGCCTTTGTCGTCGAGGCCGAGCCAGAGCAGGTGCGCGTGATCGGGCATCAGCACGTAGGCGGGGCAGGCGAGCGAGTAGCGGGCGCAGGCATGGAGGAGCGTGAGTTCCCACGTGTGATGGAAGGCAGGCGTGAGCCAGCCGGTGGCGCGGTCTTCGAGCGTGAGCGTCCAGTGGACGAAGGCTCGGCCGCAGTAGTATTCGGGCGCGAGGCGGGGGAGGTGGTCTTTGTCCACTCGCTGGCGCTCGCGGCTACCGGAGGAGGTGGAGTGGCTAACGGATAGGTCGGGTCGCGGGCGCTCCCCGCTACTTTTTGAATCGGGGTTCATCACGTAGCTGCGAGCGCGGAGTGAGCCGAGGAACTACGCTTTCGCTTCGGCGTAGGCTTCCATGCCGAGGCAGGAGCAGACGAGGTTACGGTCGCCGTAAACGTTGTCCACGCGGCCGACGCTGGGCCAGAATTTGGCTTGGCGGGCGAAGGCGCTCGGGAACGCGGCGGTCTCGCGCGTGTAGGGGTGGTTCCACTCGTCGCCACAGACGACTTTCGCGGTGTGCGGGGCGTGCTTGAGGGGGTTGTTGGCTTTGTCGGACTCGCCGTTCACCACGGCCTGCATTTCGCCGTGGATGGAGATCATCGCGTCGCAGAAACGGTCGAGCTCGGCTTGGCACTCGCTCTCGGTGGGCTCGATCATGAACGTGCCGGGGACGGGGAACGACATGGTCGGCGCGTGGTAGCCGTAATCCATGAGGCGCTTGGCGGCGTCCTCGACTTCGATGCCGGATTTTTTCCAGGCGCGCAGGTCGATGATGCACTCGTGCGCGATGAGGCCGGCGTTGCCGCGGTAGAGCACGGGGAAGAATTTCTCGAGGCGTTTGGCCATGTAGTTGGCTTTGAGGATCGCGTGCTTCGTCGCCTCGGTGAGGCCGTCGGCGCCCATCATGCGGATATACATCCAGGAGATGACGAGGATGCTGGCGGAGCCATAGGGGGCCGCGGAAACGGCCCCCAGTTGAGAGTTGAGAGTTGAAGGTTGAGAGCCGGAGGCGGAGCGGAAGACGACGTGGCCGGGGAGGAAGGGCACGAGGTGCGCGGCGACGCCGATGGGGCCCATGCCGGGGCCGCCGCCGCCGTGCGGGATGCAGAAAGTTTTGTGGAGATTGAGGTGGCATACATCGGCGCCGATGTGGCCGGGGGAGGTGAGGCCGACCTGCGCATTCATGTTGGCGCCGTCCATGTAAACTTGGCCGCCGTGCTGATGGATGGTTGCGCAGATATCTTTAATCGCGGACTCGAACACGCCGTGCGTCGAGGGATAGGTGATCATGAGCGCGGCGAGGTCATGCGCGTGGGCGGTGGCCTTGGCGGTGAGGTCGGCGACGTCGATGTTGCCCTGGGCGTCGCAGGCGACGGGGACGACGGAGAAGCCGCACATGGCGGCGCTGGCGGGGTTGGTGCCGTGCGCGCTGGTGGGGATGAGGCAGATGTTGCGGTGGCCCTGGCCGCGCGCCTCGTGGTAGGCGCGGATGACGAGGAGGCCGGCGTATTCGCCCTGCGAGCCGGCGTTCGGCTGGAGGGAGATGCCGGCGAAACCGGTGATGTCGGCGAGCCAGAGCTCAAGGTCTTTGAAGAGTTTGGAGTAGCCGCGGGTCTGCTCGGACGGGGCGAAGGGGTGGAGTTTGCCGAACTCGGGCCAG
>JANXLP010000401.1 GCA_025355125.1 Opitutaceae bacterium
CCCGCACAGCCTAGGGTAGACCGATCTGGAGTTCATGATGGCTAGCGTTTTGCCAGCGTTTTGGCCCAAGGCGAGGCTTTTGTAAGTAAGCTGTAAAAAGAAATGCGTCCGATGGACGTCACCCGATTCCCTCCCCGCCCCTTTTCCGTGCTTCCGTGTTTCCGTGATTAAACCCTGCCGATCTCCGTCCATAAAAATGCCCGTGAGCACCGGCAGGGTTTCCCCACCGGCACCCACGGGCATCGGATTATTCCCGATCTTCTCTTACTTCAGCGCGCGTTTGGGTGGGATTTTGAACTCGGTGCGCACGCCGGCGTTGATCTTCTCCGTCGAGGGCCAGACGGCGTCGGCGGCGTATTGGAGCTGGCGGCGTTTGGCGGCCACTTCCTTCACCTTGGCCTCCAGCTGACTGCGGCTCGTGGTCGCGCCCGACTGGTCGCCCGATTGCGTGGTCTGCACGGCCATATACTCGTTGCGAGCGGTCTTGAGCGCAGCCACCGCCGCCGGGGTCATGCCCGGGAGCGTATCGGTCGCCAGCCGGGTGATGATCGCCTGCGAGGCGCTTTTCAGCATCTCTGATCCGGCCGGCATGTAGGTCTGATTGCTGATCGGGCTTTTCCAAACGCCAGACCACCGGTCTGGCCTACACGCCGATCCGCCCCTTTTCTGTGCTTCCGTGTTTCCGTGATCAAATTCGTTCGATCAATCACGTTCCCGTCTCCGGAATTATCGCTGAAACATCGCTGATCGAGCCCGCACCTCAGGCTTTCGTCTGTGCGCGATGGATCGCCACCGCCAGTTGGCGCACCTTGGCGTGGTCTTTGACGCCTGGCGCAGCCTCCACGCCACTGTTCACGTCAACGAACTTCGCACCGCTCTCCGTCAGCGAGGCCGTAATGTTTTCAGGACTCAGTCCGCCCGCGAGAATCCACGTCTTTTCCGGATGCGCCGCCTGTTGGCGTGCGAAGCCAGCCCAGTCGCCCGCCTTGCCCGTGCCGCCGAAACCGTCGGCCTTGAAAGTGTCCACCAGGATCGTCTTGGCCAGTGGCAGCAGTTCCAGTGGCACGTCGGTTCCCGGGGGAAGCTTGGGAGCCAACCACAGACGCTCCAGTCCGACCGTATGCGACCATGCCGCCACTACGGCCATTCCCACCGTGGCGGGATCGAAGTGGATCTGGAAAAAATCAAACCCCGCCTCCAATGCTCCGGCGAGTTCGGCCGACGATGGTTCGACCATGACCGCGACGCGTTTGCGGCCTTCGGGCAACCGCGAGGACATCGCCGTGTATTGGAGCAGCGGGATATACCGAGGCGACTTCGGATGCAGGATGAACCCCAGGGCATCCGCCCCCGCTTTGTCGGCAAACTCCGCGTCCACCAACGTGGTCAGCCCGCAGATTTTAAGTCGGATGCCGTCGATCATGTTTCGAAAGAGTTAACCACTAATGGACGCTAAGGAACGCTAATTGAGAAATGTAAACCGGAGTCCGACATTAGCGATCATGAGCGCCAACGAGCGGTTAAAATGAATTCACCGACGCGATCACATAGTCCACCTGCGCATCCGTCAGCTCGGGGAAGATCGGCAGGCTCACGCACGTGGCCGCAGCCTTTTCCGCCACCGGAATCGAACCGGGCTTGTAGCCGAGCGACGCATAGCACGCCTGCTGGTGCAGCGGCACGGGATAGATCAGGTCGGTGCCGATCTCGTGCTTCGTCAGGTGCTCGCGCAGGGCGTCGCGGCGCGGATGACGGATGGTAAATTGATGATAAACGCTCGCGCCGTAGTCCACCGTCGCGGGCAGGATCACGTCGGCGAGCTTGATGCCGGCGAGATACTTTGCGGCCACGGCTTGTCGGCGCGCGGTCCACGAAGCGAGATGCGGCAGCTTCACGTTGAGCAGCGCGCCCTGGAAACCATCCATGCGGAAGTTGAAGCCCACCTGGTCATGGTAGTAGCGGCGGCCCATGCCGTGCACGCGGAGAAGCTTTGCGTGGTCAAAGTGTGCGTCGTGCTTGGAGACAAGCGCCCCGCCCTCGCCGCAGCCGCCGAGGTTTTTCGTCGGGTAGAAACTGAACGTGCCGATGTCGCCGAGCAGGCCCACGGGCGTGCCCTTGTATTTGGCTTCGACTGCCTGGGCGCAGTCCTCGACCACGAAGAGATTGTGCTTCTTCGCGATGGCGAGCAGCGCGTCCATCGGCGCGGGCTGGCCGAAAAGGTGGACGATCACGATGCCCTTGGTCTTCGATGTGATGGCCGCCTCGACCGCCGCCGGATCGAGATTGAAGGTCTTGGCGTCAATATCGACGAACCGGGGCGTCGCGCCGACATAGCTCACGCCCCATGCCGACGAAATAAACGTGAACGCCGGCACGATGACCTCGTCGCCGGGCCCCCAGCCGGCGATGACGGCGGCGAGGTGGAGCGGCGAGGTGCCGCTGTTGACGCCGAGGGCGCGCGGGTAGTCGAGGGTCTTGGAGAAGTTTTCCTCAAACGTGTCCACGTCCTTGCCGAGGCAGAAACGGGTGGCGTCGTAGGTCGCCGCGAGTGCGGCGAGCGCCTGCTCGCGGATGGCCTTGTGCTGAATCGAAAGATCGAGGAACGGGACTTTCATGGGTGAAGAACACAAAAACCAAGAACCCCGCGAAAACCAAACCTGTTTTGCGGGCAGCGGTGAGGATCGGAATTTAACGCAAAGACGCAAAGATCGTATCCCTTGGTGGCCCAGCAGCTCTGGCCTCTCAACGCTTGGTTTTTAGATTCTTGATCAAGGCTTCGATCAGGGAATCGAGGCTTGGCTTCTTCGCCTCGAAGGCGATGGCCATGCCGACTTTCTTCATCGTTTCACTCGTCTGCGGGCCGATGCTGCCGGCGAGCGGGAACTTGGCGTCCTTTGCCAAGGCTAGCGCCGCGGCTTGATCGTTGAAGGACTGCACGGCGGAGGAACTGGCGAAGAGGATGGCGTCGGCCCCTTTTTCGCGGAAGTCGTCGGCGATCGGGTCGTGGGTGAGGTCGGTCTTTTCCGTCTTGTAGAGGAGCAGGCGGTCAACAATCGCCCCGCCCGCCTCCATTTTGCGCACAAGCACGTCGCGGTTGAGGTTACCGGTGACGACGATGACCTTGGCGCTGTCGAGGCTGCCGGTCGCGATCAACGCATCGGCCAGCGACTCGCCGGTCGCGGTGTCGGGCATGCACTCGACTTTGATGTGGTAACGCTCGATCTCGCGGGCGGTGGCCTTGCCCACGCAGGCGAAACGCAGCAGGCCGAGGGAGCGGATGTCGGGGAAGCCCTTGAGGAAATCCTCGAAGAAAAAGCGCACGCCGTTGGCACTGGTGAAAACGATCCAGTCGTAGCCGCCGAGTTCGGCGAGGATTTCGACGAAGCCGAGGCGGTCGGTGTCCTTGGTGATGGAGATGAGCGGGAGTTCGAGGACCTCGGCGCCGAGGGTTTCGAGTTTCTCGCGGAGTTCGCTGTTCTGGTCGCGGGTGCGGGTGATGGCGACGCGGCGGCCAAAAAGCGGCAGGTGCTCGAACCAGTCGATGGCTTCGTGGTCGCGGACGACTTCGCCCACG
>JANXLP010000134.1 GCA_025355125.1 Opitutaceae bacterium
CCAGCACCAGCGTCGTCCCCTTCTCCCGATTCAAGCCGAACACCAGCTCCACCATCGCCGCCGCCGTATCGCCATCGAGGTTACCCGTGGGCTCATCACAAAACAAAATCTTCGGCCGGTTCATAAACGCTCGCGCCAACGCCACGCGCTGCTGCTCGCCGCCGGAGAGTTGCACCGGATAGTGATCGCAGCGCGCACCCAGCCCCACGCGCCCGAGCAACTCCTCCGCCGCCTTCTCCACCGCCGCGCCGCCCTCGCCGCGCAGCTCCAGCGGCACGAGCACGTTCTCCAGCGCCGTGAGCGTCGGGATGAGCTGGAAATTCTGAAACACGAAACCCACGTGCGCGTTGCGCACCTGCGCGCGCCCGTCCTCGTCGAGCGCACCGAGTTCGCTGCCGGCCAGCGTGACCGTGCCGCCCGAGGCGCGGTCGAGGCCGGCGCAGAGCCCGAGCAACGTCGTCTTGCCGCTGCCGCTCGGCCCGACGATCGCGAGACTCGCACCCGCCGCCAGGTCGAAGCTCACTTCTTTCAAAACCGTCAGCGGCCCCGCCGCCGTCCGGTAATCCTTGGTGAGCCGCTCGACTTTCAAGATGGATTCAACACTCATTAGTCGGACCACGAAACACACGAATCCCCCGAAATCGAGCCCATGTCCCGTTTCCTTCGTCTCCACCTTCCCTTAAAACTCCTTTTTGCTGTGTTCGTGTGCTGGGTGGGCGGTTCCTTTTCCTCCGCCCTTGGTGCCGCCGAGCCCGTGAGCAAAACCTTGATTTGCTTCGGCGACAGCCTCACCGCCGGCTACGGCCTTGAAAGCGCTGCCACCGACGCCTACCCCGCCCTCCTCCAGCGCAAACTCGACGACTTCGGCGCCGCTCAGCCCGCCTCCGCCGCCCCCGTCCGCTGGCGCGTCGTCAACGCCGGCCTCAGCGGCGAGACCACCGCCGGCGGCTCCCGCCGCATCGATTGGGTGCTCCGCCAGCCCGTCGATATTTTCCTCCTCGCCCTCGGCGGCAACGACGGCCTCCGCGGCATCGATCCCGCCGTCTCTCAAAAAAATCTCCAGTCCATCATCGACCGCGTCCGCGACCGCTACCCCGCCGCCAAAATCATCCTCGCCGGCATGATGATGCCCCCGAGCATGGGCGAAGATTACGCCCGCGCCTTCGCCGGTATGTATCCCGCCCTCGCCACGAAAAACCGACTCACCCTCGCGCCCTTTCTCCTTCAGGGCGTGGGAGGCCGTCCCGATCTCAACCAGGGCGACGCGATTCACCCCAATGTCGCCGGCCACCAAATCCTCGCCGCCACCGTCTGGTCCTTCCTGCAACCCTTGCTATGAACCCGCGCCCGCGCCCCGGCCTTCTCACCCCCGCGACCGTCGCCCTGACGCTCCTCTCCCTGGCTTTGCCCGCCACCCTCCGCGCCGATCTGCGTTGGGCGGCCTCCGGCCGCGCCGGCTGGGCGGAGAATATTTCCCGCTCCTCCTCCTCCGCCAATTGGAAGGACTCCGCGTTTCTCGAATCCTCCCTCGACGCGACCTACCCCCGCGCCTTCGCCCGTAACTGGCTCCTCCTCGCGAGCGCCCACGCCGAGACCTTCACCCTTCGCGACTTCTCACTCAACAACACCCTCGCCCTCGGCCCCCGCGTCGATCTCCAGCGGAAATTCGGCCTCGGCCCCTACGCGCCCACACTCCGCGCCCACCTCGGCCTCTCCCGCCGCGACGCCCGCCTGCGCGGCGCCTCCGGCTGGACCACCGATGCCGGCCTGCAGTTTTCCCAACGCCTCTCCCCCGCCTTCCGCGCCTCCGCCGCCTACGATTGGAACCAGCACGCCGCCGCCGCCCCCACCTTCGACGTGCGCCAGCGCACCGCCACCGCCCGCCTCACCTGGGACATCGCCTCACGCTGGCAACTCAGCTCCGCTTTCGCCCGGCTCACCGGCCAACTCGTCGCCGAAGCCTCCGGAGCCGTCTTCACTCGCGCCCTCTCCGGGGGCTTGGGCCCGCTCATCGCGCAGACCTACAACGCACGCCCGTTCTCCATCACCGACAGCTACGGCCCCGGCTGGTTTTCCTACCGCATCGACGGCCGGGCCGACACCTCCACGGTCGCCCTCGCCTACGGCCTCAACGCCCAGACGACCCTCGATCTCCGCCTCACCAGCACCCGCGTGCTCAACCAAGCCCTCGTCCGCTACAAGACCGACATCACCTCCCTCGGCCTCACCCATCGGTTCTGATCCCGCACAACCCTCCCATCCCGTCTCACCTCATGGCCCCGTTGCAACGCCACCCGATCATCCTCTGCCTCCTCGCCGCCGCCCTGCTCGGCGCGGCACCCGGCGCCCGCGCCGAAAGCGTCGTGCGCATTCTCACCCGCGACGCCAAGGCCGCACCCGTCGCCGATGCCGTCGCCTGGCTCATCCCGCTCGACCCACCCGCGCCCACCCTCACCCCGCCCACCGAGCCCGTCGTCGTCACGCAGGAAGGCGAAGAATTCTCCCCCTACGTCACCCCGGTCGTCGTCGGCACCCGCGTCGTCTTCACCAACCGCGACAAGATCCAGCACCACGTTTACTCGCTTTCAAAAACGAAGCGCTTCGACGTCCCGCTCTTCGGCGCCGAAGCAAAACCCGCCGTGCTCTTCGACCAACCCGGCATCGTCGCCCTCGGGTGCAACATTCACGACTGGATGGCCTCCTACATCGTCGTGGTCGCGACCCCCTTTTTCGCGAAAACCCCGGCCGATGGCGCCGTCACCATCACCGGCCTGCCCCCCGGGAACTACCGGCTCGAAATCTGGCATCCCCGCCTCGCATCCGATACGCGGCGCGACCTCACCATCGCCGCCGGCGAAGCCCCGCTCCAGACGATCTCCGTCGTGCTCAAAGCCGACCGCCGCATTCCCCGCTCCCCCGACGCTTTTGGCGGCGGCTACAAATGATTGTTCCGCTTTCGCGCCCGCGCTTCCACCGTTCGGGCCTCGCGCGCTCCGGCTGCATGCTCGGCCTCGCTCTCGCCTCCGGGTTCACCGCCATGGCCGCTCCCGCCGCCTCGTCCGACGTAACCACCCGTTTTTCCTGGCACGACAACGTCACGAACTCCGAAATCGCGACGGACATCCTTCCCGCCTTCGAATTCGCGGCCGCCCGCACCTATCGGGTCGCTCTCACTCGCGACGACGCACTGCTCCTGACCGGTCGCCTCACCGCAGAAGCCTGGCCTCGCTATGACGGCCTCGACCGCACTGCCCTCGGCCTCAAATTGGTCTGGCAACATAAGTTCGGCCTCGGTGCCGCCGCGCCCACGCTCCGCGCCGAATTCTCCGGTGCCGCCGCCGCCGCGAGCGAGTCCGGCCGCACCAGCCGCGCCGGCACCGCTGCCCTTGTTCTTCGCCAACGTTTCGCCCAGCTCACGCGCGTCGAGCTCGGCCACGAATGGCTCCGCAACGATGCCCGCCAACTCGCCTTCGACGTCACGGCCCGCCAATTTTTCGCCCGCGCCTCTCACCAGATCAGTTCCAAGTGGGAACTCACGCTCGGGGCCCGCCGCCGCTACGGCACCGCCCTCTCCTACTCCGCCCCACCCCGGCCCGATCTGGTCAAACTCGGCAAGCCGATCACCTTCGTGACCACCTTCGACCGCGCCACCCCGTGGATCGCCTACTATTTCAACGCCCACACCGACACCCTCGAGGCGCAGGCCTCGCGCTCTTTCGGTCGCAACCTCGCCCTCGTGCTCTCGGCCGAATACCGCGAGACCTCCCACGGCACCTCGCGGTATTTTAACCGCGTCGGCTCGGCCGCGCTCGTTCGCCCCTTCTGAACCCACGGTCCGAGCCCTCCGCACCGCCCGTGAATCTCTTCCGCTTCCGCCGCTTCAGCACGCGCGTCCTCGCCCTCGTCCTCGGCCTCCTCTTCGCCGCGCTCGCCACCACCTACATCCTCGTCTCCCGCGCCAATACCGCCAACGCCCTCCGCCAGGCCAAGTCCAACCTCGAACTCGGCGCCCGTGTCTTCGACGAGGCCGTCCGCCAGCGCATCGACTACCTCGCCAGCAGCGCCAGCGTCATGACCGGCGACTACGCGATCAAGCAGGTGCTCCTCCAGGAAACACCAGACACTCGCACCCTCGCCTCCGTCCTCCGCAGCTACGTCATGCGCGTCGGCGCGCCCGTCGTCGTCATGTTCGACCCCGAACGCACGCTGCTCGCCAGCAGCGAAGGCACCATGACGGACGAGAACCGTGAGCCTTTCCGCTACCTCATCAGCCAGGCCATCCAGGCCGACATGCCCCGCGCCAGCGGTTTTTCCTACCTCAACCACCAACTCCACGTCCTCGTCGTCGTCCCGCTCTACGCCCCCGAGCCCAACATCGTCGCCTGGTTCGGCCTCGCGTTCCCCATCGACCGCCCCTTCGCCCAAAAAATCAAAGACACCACCAACCTCGAAGTCACCTTCGTCTCCATCGAAGACCCCGCCCACCCCCGCGTCCTCGCCACCACGCTGCCCGACCCCGCCGCCGCCATCGTCGCCCCCGCCGCGCGCCTCGGCGCCCGCACCGCCATCGTCGATCTCCCCGCCGACCGCTACGTCAGCCTCTTCAAGACCCAGGCCCTCCTCGGTGAAGACCCCGTCGCCCTCGTCCTCCAGCGTCCGCTCAGCCCCGAACTCGCCCCCGCCGCCGAGCTCGAAACGTTCCTCCTCCGCATCTCCCTCGCCGCGCTCGCCCTCGCGACCCTCGCCGCGTTCGGCCTCGCCCGCAGCGTCAGCCGCCCCGTGCTCGCCCTTGTCGGCCACACCCAACGCATCGCCCGCGGCGACTACGCCGTCCGCAACACCACTTACCGCGCCGACGAACTCGGCCGCCTCTCCGAAGCCTTCGACCAGATGGCCCGCGGTCTCGACGAACGCGACCGCGTCCGCGACCTCCTCGATAAAACGTCTCCCCCGAGATCGCCGCCCGCCTCCTCCGCGACGGTGCCACCCTCGGCGGCGAAGAGCGCCAGGTCACCGTCCTCTTTGCCGACCTCCGCGGCTTCACCACCCTCAGCGAACGCCTCCCCGCCCCCGAACTCCTCGCCCTCCTTAACCGCTACCTCGACCGCATGAGCCTCGCGCTCGAAGCCCACGGCGGCGTCATCGACAAATACATCGGCGACGCGATCATGGCCCTCTTCGGCGCCCCCGTGTCGCAAGGCGACGACGCCGACCGCGCCCTCGCCGCCGCCCTCGCGATGGAACGCGCCCTCGCCACCCTCAACGCCGAACTCGCCGCCGAAGGCCGTTCACCGCTCGCGATCGGCATCGGCATCAACACCGCCCGCGTCGTCGCCGGGAACATCGGCAGCGCCCGCCGTTTGAACTACTCCGTCATCGGCGACGGCGTAAACGTCGCCGCCCGCATCGAAGCGCTCACCCGCAATCCCGAGTATCGCGCGACGATCATCACGACCGCCGCCACCCTCGCCGCCCGCCGCCCGAGCGACCTCAAAACGCCCGCCGCCAACTACGATTCCCGCTCCCCGTTCACCAACGGCCCGCACACCATTACGCTCCGCCCCCTCGGCATCGTCCCCGTGAAAGGCCGCACCGAACCCGTAGAAATCTTCGCGGTGGAAGGTTAACCGCGACCCCTCCGGGAAAAATCGCAAGAGGTTGGCCCCACAAATGTCCCACCCGACCACTATAGTCCGTAAATGAATTCCTCTCCGTTGGCAGATAATCCGCTTTGCTTGGCTGCTGGAATCAAGACAACTCATCACGTGCTTAAATCCGTTACACGCCAACTTCAGTCACTAAGGCTGCGCCTAGCCTTGGGTTATCCCCAACCCTATCCTATCGGAGGTTGATCGCCAGTATTATCCATGTCGGACATCGGCGCTCAATTTCTAGGTTCAAGCACGCAAATCGGGTCTTTGGCTAGGCGGTGCTTCAAATCTTGTGGATACCGCACTGACCTTATCCGCGAGGACTCAGATCTTGTGACGGGGCGCGACCGACTTGTCGGATTCGCTCATCGCCCCTTCGATACCCGGTCGGCCTGCATCGCAATCCTACATTCCGACGCCACGCCAGAGTCTGACGTGACATCGTGTCGCGAAATCGGAGCAGCGCTTTTTTGCACTGCGAATGATACGGTTTGGAACGTTTGGGCCCAGACCGTAAACGCTAAGCCGCGTCATCTTTGCACCCTACGACCCTCCGAAGTAGAAAATTATTTCAGAGCACGAAAAGCCGACTTTGAGCCAGGAACGATTTTTCGCGCTAAGACATGGCAGCGGACCGGCGTGGGCAGGCAACTGGACTTCGTTGATGCAGGACTGCTTCCCATGATTGAGCGTGAAGCGGGAGCGCGGCTCCTCGACCTTTTCGAGCGCATGGTCGCGGTCACCATGAACAGTTTGGGCTGGGATGAAGTTCCGAACGACAACGACGAGGCTCACTGGCTAACGCAGGCCAATTTTTGGCTACTGGCCGCCAAACTCTTTCACGACAAACGCGTCGAACGCTTCATCAATCTTAATCTCCAAGATGTGCCGACGGTGTTCGGTCGCGTTGCAACCCACTACAATCGGAAAAACCCTACATCTCCTCAGATGAAAGGACGACTCCGCGCCTTACAACAGGCAGCTCGCATCGCGAGCGAAGGGCCGTCTTTCCAAAGCAGCAGCGCGGAGACGCTTGGCGCCCTCTACGAAGAGGGATTGATCAGTCCGACCACTCGAAAGCTCCTCGGCACTCATCGCACGCCCACCTATTTGGTCGACTACATGCTCGCCAAACTCAGCGGGTTTATCGAACACATCGGTTATCAGAATCTTCATGTGTTTGAGCCGGCCTGCGGCCATGCCCCGTTTCTGTCCGGAGCATTGCGTCTCATGAGCGACATGCTGCCGCCCGCAATTGCCGACGATCAACGGCGCCGACATGATTTTCTCCGCAGTCGCCTCCGTGGATGCGACCACGATCCCTTCGCCCTCGAAATCGCAAGGCTCTCGCTCACCCTCGCCGACATCCCCAACGACAACGGTTGGGTCTTGGAGCACATGGATATTTTTGCAGGTGGATCGCTCGCCAAAGAGACTGCCGCCGCCACCGTGGTGCTGGCTAATCCGCCCTTCGAAAAAGAGCAGGCCGCCACCTTCCTCCGTCGCACAGTGGCTGCCCTTCAACCCGGCACAGTTTTCGGATTCGTATTACCGATCAACGAACTAACGGGCGTGGCTTCGGCGGACACTCGCCGACAGTTACTCGCCGAATGCGAAATTAAGGAAATCAGCGTTTTCCCGGATCGCATGTTCAAATTCGCGAGCGTGGAGACCGGAATAGTCCTTGGCCGAAAACACGAGGCGCGCAGTGCCGTGCTGTCAAAAAACATTGAGTTTCGACGCGTGCGTGAATCGAAGATCAGAGATTTCCGCGAGCGCTATGAAAGCTCTTGGAGCGACACCGTCGATGCAGCGTGGCTCGCGACGGCCAACAGCGGACGACTTGTGCTTCCCGAATTGCCCAAGGTCTGGGACGCTTGCAGACACCTTCCTCGTTTTGACCAATTTGCTAAAATTGGCCAAGGCCTCACTCATCGGGCTAAGTCAGATCCCGTTTTCCCCAAAGGCACGATCACGGAATCGAGAGAGAAACTTTCCGGACTGGTCGAAGGCTTTGCCAGCATCGACGACTCGCCCGACACGCACCTCACCCCAACACGTTGGTGGCTTAACCTCGATAAACGCACGATCAGACGTTCGTTAGCTGGCACCGAAATCGGAACGCCTCAAATCGTGCTCAATTATGCCCCCGTTGATCGCGACGCGTGGCGATTGAAAGCGTTCATCGACGAAGCAGGACGTGCTGCTACCAGTGATTTCCTCCTCGTCCGTTCAGTCACATTACCACGAGAGGTATTGTGGGCGATCTGCAACTCACCGGTTTCTAATTTCCATGCATTGTCGTTCGGCACCAAACGACATACAACCGTGGGCGTCATGCGCTCCCTGCGCGTCCCTGATTTTGCCGCTCGCGACCTACTACCTCTGGTAAAAGCCGTTCGCTCTTATTTGGTCGCCGCAGTCGAATTTACCACGAAGAACACCTCGAAGATCGGACCAAAAACGCGCGTGAAGGGCACCGCAAAACCTTCCGCACTCGGCCAACTGCACCTCGTCATTGGCGATACCGCAAACGATCATGAACTGCAGAGCGCCAGAGAAGTATTGCGAGCCCTTCACTGGCGCGTCGATGCCGAGGTCTTACGCCTATACGCGTTGCCGCCGGAACTTGAGCGCGCTCTGCTCGACTCGTTCGATGGCGTTCATCGTGTCGGCGTGCCGTTTGAGCAAACCCGCTACATCCCGCGCAACTTCCGTGAAGTTCTGACACTCGATGAGTTTCTGCTTATTACGGACGAGTGGGACGCAACCGACACGCGTCGCTGCGAATTGATCGAAAAACGTATCAAAGCCGGGCGCCGCACCCCAGCAGAGGAAAAAGAATTTCGATCGCTTCAGCGCCTGCTCACCTTGCACAGGCGTTACCACCATCCGCAGCCAATGATCGACGAAGATAAGCTCCGTCGGCTGCTCGCTGAAGATAAGAGGCAGGCTTAAATACTCTGATGCTTCCGGCCCCTTTCGCATATCCGACAAAACCCCACTGTCGGCGACACGGACCCCAATGCTACCCAAGCCATCGCCATTACAGAAATTGGCTTCGCGATGAATTCTCCTTTCGGTGCATTTATTGTCTTCGCCGGGAAGAATGGCTCACGCTCTCTGCTGATTTTGAGATCGACCACTTCCTGCCCAAAAGTGGGCACCCAGACGCCGAGAAGGATTACGACAACCTCGTTTACGCATGTAACCGGTGCAATCGAACGAAAGCCGCAAAGTATCTTCCCGATCCTCAGTCTGTGGCCTACGGCCTATCGCTTGCCGTTGACGCCAACGGAGAAATTCGCGCGCTAAATCAAGAAGGCGAAAACCTCATCGATGCACTCGGACTCGATGACGCCGACTACACTCTGATGAGGCGGAGAATCTTAGAAACTCTTTCCGAAGCCCAAACAGGCGGGAAGACGTTAAGGTGGTTGCTGGGCTACCCTGATTCTCTACCGGATCTCTCGATAGAGCCAAAACCAAAGAGCAACCAACGACCAAGGGGAGTTTCAGATTCACACTTTGAACGTAGAGAACGCAGACTGCTACCCGACTACTACTAGGAATTTTCGCACTGGAAAGGTGGCGCATTAACCACCCTTTCATCCCATTCTCACTTCCCCGCCCCCGCCGACAACAAGTCCGCCCGCCCCGCGCGCTCCAGATGTTTCTGCAACAGCGCCCGCGTCGCCTCCGATCCGTCGAACGCCAACAACCGCCCCGCCAGTTCCCGCGCGTGCGCCAAGTCCCCCGCCCCCGCCAGCACCTCGATGTTCTGCGCCGCCGAAGAAATCGCATAGCTTCGACCCGCCGTTCTCGCCCGCTCCGGCATCGCCGCCGAGGCCGACCCCGTGATCCGCGCGCTGGTCATCTCGAACATCGAGCTCATCATCGCGTAGCGCCGCCCCGCCAACACTTCGGCGTAGCGTCGGTCCGCGGTAAGCGTTCAACTCTGACAGGGGGACGCGGCGGGAGAAAACGGCTAAACTTGGCGGATGGAATCAGACAACGACGGCGGGGATCGGAACGTTCGCGGTGGCGTTCGCGCTCGCAGTAGCGGCGGCGGCAGCGGCGGCGGCGGCGAGCGCACGCGCGTGCTTCCAAGCGTGGGGCAGGAGCTCGGCGATGCGTTTCATCGGGTGATCGGGCA
>JANXLP010000411.1 GCA_025355125.1 Opitutaceae bacterium
AGTTCCCCGCTCCGAAAGAAATCCCCTCTACCAGAGGGGTGGCGCGCAGGCTGCCCCGCCAATCCCGGTTGCCTGAAGGAGTCTGCTTGTTAGGGGGCGTCTAAAAAGGTCTCCGATCTGGTCCGTCGTGGCATGGGCGTCCCGCCCATGTTCCTAACCCACGGGCGGGACGCCCGTGCCACTTTCGATCCGCCGCAGGTAACCCTACCTTTTTAGACCCCCTCTTAGCGATTCAGAATCGAACGCGCGGCATCTATTATGATTCGCACATTAGGCTTACTCTGGCTCGAGGTGGGCCGTGCGCTCCGCGCGCGGCCTTTCGCGTGATGTCTTTAATATCCGCCGGCCGCCTCGATCACCACCCTGCCAGCTCACCACCGCACTTTTTCCGGAAAGAACTCACGGATGAGTTCTTCGTAATACGGCTTCAGCTTCGTCACGTCGGGCGCTTCGTGGCTCTTGGTGTAGAGATCGTAGGTATTGAATTTCAAAACCCACGGCATGAGCTCGCGGTCCTTCGCGGTGCAGAACTGGTCATACGCGCCCTCGCGGTGCCACGGGTAAAAACTGTGGTAGCGGAGCATCGCGAGGCCCTCCTCGGGCAGATAGTCTTTCGCGACGTGGTAGATGTATTCGTCGTGGCCCCAGGAGAGGACGATTTTGTCGAGCCCGCAGCCGGGCTCATAGATGCCGTTGGGCGTCTGGAAGCGCGCGATCTGGCTGTCGGGGTTGGCGGCAAAAAATTTCGGGAAGACGTTTTTATCCGAGAACGCGCAGCCCGTGGCGAAAGTGTCGCCGACCACGGCCCACTGCGGTTCGCCCCAGAGACAGAGAATTTTCCCGAGATCGTGAATGAGCCCCGTGAGGATCATCCAACGCGGCTGGCCGTCGCGGCGCATCGCCTCGGCAGTCTGGAGGAGGTGCTGGAGTTGCGAGAGATCGGTATCGGGATCGGAGTCGTCCACGAGCTGGTTGAGATATTCCATCGCTTCCCAGATGCCCATGGTGAGGCGCGTGCGGCCTAGAAACTCTTGGCGCTTCGCGAGCGCGAACTCGTGGGTCTGATAGGTGTGGTTGAGCCGGTAGAATTCGCGCACCGTCGGGCGCGCATCGGCTTCGTAGGCGCGGAATTCGTTTTCTTTTTTGTCGGGCGCGGTGCCGACGGCGGGCGTGCCGCGCGCGGGGGCCGGCGCGGGCTCGGGGTATTTGTCTTTCAGAAAATCCTCCCACTCGTCGAGGCTGGCGAGGGGCTGATCGCTGGACAGGGACACGTTGGATTTCATGGGTGAACGGGGGATGTCGATAGGTTGGCCAAGCGGTGGTGAATGGAAAGAAAAAGCCGGGAGGTTGGGAGGTTACTTAAAGACGAGGCGGTGGCGGAAGGGCGTGACGCCGGTGATATAAACGCGCACGCCCTCGGCGCGGAGTTGGCCGTTGCGCCAGGTGTAGTCTTCGCCGGCCATCGCGATGCGCGCCGAGCCAAAGTTGCCCGGGCCGAACTCGATGGTATCGGCGCCCACGGTGTAGCGGGCGGTCCCGGCCTTGGCGAAGAAGGTGCCGGGCTCAGTGGGATGCGGCTCAGCGCCCGTGAGCGTGCCGCCGGCGCGGAAGCACAGCTCAATGGTGATCGCGATGCCCGACGTCTCGTCGATGGCGAAATCGAGTTCGAAGGCGCCGGGCGTGTCCGCGAGTTCATTCACCGTGATACGGGTCGTGAGGCGCTTCTCGTCGCGCGGGCGAGAGGGAAAATCCATTTTACTGTAGAAGCGGCCGTCGTCGGTGAGCGCGTAATCGCCGCGGGCGTTGCGGCGCTCGGCGGGCAGCGGCTGGTAGTAGGCGGCGCGCATCGTCTGGTGGAGTAGCCAACCCGGACCGGCGGGCGCGGGCGCGAGGCCTTCGCTGCGAAAATAACCGAGGCTGAAAAATCCCGGTGCGAGGCGGACGGATTCCAAGACAGCGGCGCCTTTGCGGTATTTGAAAAACGTGGGATTGGTCGCGAGGCCGGAGGCGATGTCGCGCACGGCGGCCCAGTCGCCGCCGCCGAAAATCGTCGCGGTCGTCGCCCCGCGGCGGATGCGCACGAGGCCGGCATTGGCGATGAGCCGGGAGAAATTTTCGGGTAACGGCGCGGAGGGCGGGAGGGCGGCGCCAAAAACCGGCGACTCCATCCACTCGCTGAGATTTTCCGTCAGGCGGCCGAGATGCTCACGCTCAAGCATCCGCGCGGCGGCGGCGAAAACGCCGTCGCCGTCGATCAGCGCTAGTTGGCGCAGGGCGTAGTAGAAACCGGCGAGATGGCGGACGGAGCGGCCGCCGGTGGTGCGCTGCTGCTGGTCCTGCCGACGCGAGGCGGTGGCGTCGAGTTCGCCGTCGGGCTCGGCGAGGAGCAGGGTCACGCGGAGATTTTTCCGCACGGGCTCGAGCAAGGCGGGGCGGTTGAGCAAAAGCGCGAGGTCGAGCAGCGGCTCGATGGTGGCGTGCGCGTAAATGGAACTGCGTTCGGAGAACTGGTTGTCGGCGTCCTGGTCGATGCCTTCGCCGAGCCAGTCGTCGATGCGGGCGAGGTTTTTTTCAGAAGGATAAAGGGCTTGGATGCGGGCGAGTGCGCCGCAGACGACCCAGCGGTGGTTGGGCGTATGCACGCCGCCGACACGGAGAATTTCGGCGCCGCGCAAGATGAGCTGGCGGAGCGTATCGCGCGCGGCAGCGGCGGGCGCGTGGGCGTCGGCCAGGAGGACGGTCTGCGCGAGGCAGAGGTGGCGAATAATGAAGCCGGCATCGGGCGGCGACTGCGGGTTGCCCTCGGAAAACGCAGTGTCGAAGGTGCCGTCGGGGTTCTGCAGCGAGACCAGCGTGCGCAGCAGATCGGTCATGGTCGCGAGCAGCGCGGGATCGTGATGACGGGCGGAGGCCGCCTGCGCATAGGCGGCGGCGCAGAGTTTCAATGTGCGCGCGGTCTCGCGGGGATTGGGGGACGCGGCGGGGACGCGGGCCAGTAGCGCGGTAACTTCGGCATCATTCTGGCGGACGAGGGCGGCAAGCACGGCGGCGGAATCGGGATCGGTGGTCGCGGCTCGCGCCGGGAGGCGCGCCGTGAAGGCGATCAGGAACAGGGCGCACAGGAGGCGGAACATGGGCGGGGCGGCGAAACCGATAGGCTGGCATAGGGCGCCCGGCTTGCGAGCGCCAAGCGGTTGGCTGCGATTCAAAGGGGCGTCCGCAAGCCGGACGCCCCACTTTGCTTACAAGCGGCAGGATCAGAACTTCGTGCTGAGGGTGAACTGCACGTTGCGGAGGTCAGCGAAGTAGCCGTCGGTGCCGTCGCGGTAGAGTTTGTCGCCGGCGTTCTTGATGTTGATCTGCGCGCGGAAATTACGGGCGTAGGCTTTGAATTTATACGACGCCATCAGGTCGAAGGTGGTGAAGGCGGGCATCATGACGACGTTCTGCGGGTCGCCGGAGAGGCGCGCGCTGTCGCTGTGGCGGAGGCCGGCGCCGAAGCCGAGGCCCTTGAAATCGCCCTGCTTGAACTCGTAGTGGTTCCACACGGTGTAGCTCGTGGGCGGGTTGTAGTTGAGCGGCGCGCCGAGGCGGGTGGGGTCGTTGGTCTTGGTGACCTTGGCCTCGGTGAAATGGTTGTATGCGACGATGAGTTGGTAGTTGTCGATGGGCGACCAGTTGATTTCGCCCTCGAGACCCTTGGAACTCTCGGTGTTGCCGAAGATGTAGTAGGGCGAGCGGAGGGTGGTGGCCTGTTTCACGGTGTCGTTGTAGGCGAGGTTGCCGCGCTCGAGGTTGTAGTAGGTGATCGTCGAAGTGAGGCGGCTGTTGAAGAGCTCGGTCTTGATGCCGAAATCGGTGCTCTTGCTTTCGATGGCTTCGGAGGCGTTGCCGTCGGCGTCGATCGCGTAGTTGGGTTCGGCGGCGCGGGAGGCGTCGGCGAAGACGGAGATTTCCGGCGTGATCTTGAAGAGGGCCGCGAGCTGCGGCGTCCAACTGGGGTTCGATTTGCCGCGATCAATCGACGAGAGCACGCCCGGCGAGATGGAGGCGTTGGTCACCGGCCGGTTGAAATGGGTGAAACTGCTGAAGGTGTTGTAGCGCGTGCCGTAGAGGAGAAAAAGGCGCTCGTTGAAGAAGCGGCTCTGGCCGGCCCAGAACCAGGAGATCTGCTTTTCAATGCTCCACCGCTTGATGTTAAAATCCTGCCCGCTGGCGTTGAAGCTCACGCGCACGGGGAGGGGCGCATCGACGCCGGGCCGGTAGTTGGTGATGAAGGTGCCGAGCGGGGAATTGTTGTATTGCGAGGCGGCGTTGAACCAGCCGGGGCGGAGGAAATCGACCTGCTGATACTCTTGGCCAAACTGCCAGGTGTGGTTGCCGCCGAGGGTGTCGAAACGCCAGGTGAGCTTGTTGTTGCCGGTGTAGGAATCGCGGATGTTGATGAAATACTCGGTCTGGAAACGCAGCGTGCCGTCGGCGTAGGGGTTGGTGTCGCCGCCTCCGGGCTGGATGCCGGTGGCGTTGTCGAAGGCGTAGTTGGCGGAGCTTTGGAAGACGACCGAGTCGCTGATTTTCAGGAGATAATCGAGATCGACGGAGCGGGATTTCTGCGTGAAGCGCGCGTCGGGCGAAAGCGAGACGGTGCGGCCGAGCGGGTCCTTCGGGCCGTAGATGGGCGCGAAGATGTCGAAGGTGGGGACGAAGTTGGCGGCGCCGGGCGTGGCAGAGTAGCCCTGGCTGTTGAGCCAGTTGCGCGTGGCGGTGGAGGCGGCAGTGGTGGCCTGGTTGGCGGCGGGCACGGCAGCGTTGAAGAGGTAGCGGGAGTTGGAGATCGCACGGCTGCCGTAAGAGCTCTGGTAGAAGCGCGAGCGGTCCATGCCCTCGACGTCGAGGGTGAGGGACTGGTTGGCGGTGGGTTTCCAGATGGCGGAGAAATCGAGGTAGTAGTCGCGGCGGAACTCGAAGGGCTGGTCGCCGCCGGCGTCGAGGACGTTGACGACCGCGCGCACGGCGAGGGTCTTCGTGAGCGGGTGGTTGTGGATGACTTCGAAGCGGTAGTAGTTGTCCTGGCCGAGAGTCGTGGTGAGCTCGGTGGCGACGGCGTCGAACTTCGGTTTGGCGGTGATGTAGTTGATCACACCACCGGGGCGAACGGTGCCGAAGAAGATACCGGCGGCGCCCTTCGCGACCTCGATGCGCTCGATGTTGTTTGAGGTGAAAAGTTGCCGGCGGTAGTGGCCGTTGCGGTAGGAGATGAGGCCGCTGAAGCCGCGCACGATGAAGGTGGATTCGTTGCGCGGGCTGGTGCCGACGCCGGGGACGTAGGTGAGCGCCTCGGCGAGCGAGTCGGCCTTCACGTCCTGGATGAGCTCGCCGGTGACGACGGTGATCGGGATCGGGATGTTGGCGATTTTGGTGCCGATGCCGGTGGCGGTGATCGAGTTGGTCGCGCGGTAGCCATTGGTGGCGCCGGCGGTGACGTTAAACTCTTCGAGTTTGATCGCCTTGTCATCGGCGGGCGCGGTCTGGGCGCGGAGCGCGGAGCCGGCGGGGAGCGCGAGCAGCAGGCCCACGAGGAGACTGCGGCGGAGGGTTTGCTGAGCGGGTGCGGATTTCATGGGACGGGGTTGGATGGTGGGTCGGAACAGAAAAAGAAAACGAGCGCGGGTGGCGCGGGGCGCAAACGGTGAGAAAAGGGGAAACGAAACGAAACGGGGCGGGTGTCGGGGGAAAACTTAACGATGGTTGACAAAACCTTTGCCGGGCGGCGAACGCTTCGTTTTCTAACAGTTAGCTCAACATGCCGCGCCCGCCCACCATCCGCAGCCTCGCCCTTGAGCTCGGCCTTTCCGTGGCCACGGTCTCCGAGGCGCTCCGTGACAGCCCGCGCGTGACGCCCGCCACGCGGGCGCGCGTCCACCAGGAGGCGGCACGCGCCGGCTATCGGCCCAACCCCCTCCTTGGCGCGGCGCTCTCGGCCGTCCGACGCTCGCGGCACCAACACTACCGCGGCACCCTCGCGCTGGTGGACATCGCCGAAGGCGGACGCGCCGAGCTGATGCTCTTTCATCGCGAGGTCGCCGCCGGCGCGCAGGCGCGCGCGCTCGAACTCGGTTTCAAGACCGAGCTGTTCTGGCTCGGCGCGACCGCCCCCGCCCTGCCGCCGGCCCGGCTGGCCAAGGTGCTGCACGCGCGCGGCATCACGGGCGCCGTGCTCCTGCCTTTCAACACCGCGCAGGATCTGGGCGATTTCGATTTCTCGCGCCTCGCGGCCGTGCAGATGGACTACGGCCTCATCCGGCCGCAGCTCCACACCATTTTACCGGACCATTTTCTCTCCATGGTCCACACGCTCGAGCGGCTCGCCGCGCGCGGCTACCGCCGCATCGGCCTTTGCCTCGAACAGCGCAAGGATGCGCGGTTAAAAAACAAATGGATCGCCGGCTACCTCGCCCACGTGCGCGGCGACGACACCGCCCTGCCGCCGCTGGTCTCGCCGCAGGCGATGACGCCGGCGCTTTTTCTCCCGTGGTTCCGCCGTCACCGGCCCGATGTCATCGTCGGCCACGTGCAGGAGATCGTGGCCTGGTTGCGCGCCGCCGGCGTGCGCGTGCCGGCCGACACCGGGTTTTTCAACCTCAACCTCACCGAGCGCACCGGCCCCTGCGCCGGCCTCGATCTGCAACCCCGGCGGCTCGGCGCCGTCGCCGTGGAAACCGTGGTCGGCATGATGCACCGCCAGGAACGCGGCGTCCCCGCCCAAGCGCAGACAGTCACGCTCGAGGCCTCGTGGAACGAAGGCCCGACCCTGCGGCGGGTGTGAGTAGCGCCGGCTTCCAGCCGGCAAAACCAAATGTGCCGGCAAGATGCCGGCGCTACGGAGGCCGCGAGTCCCCTCACACCTTCGGCCGCGGCCGCAGATGCGCCAACCCGCCGTCGATGGAATAAATCTGCCCCGTCACCCAATCCGCGTCCGGCGTGAGCAACCATGCGATCAAGCTCGCGACCTGCTCCGGCCGGCCGATGCGGCCCAGCGGATGCATCTTTTCGGAGAACGCTCGCAACGCCTCACTCGCGAGCAACGGCGCCGCCAGCGGCGTATCGACGAGGCCGGGCGCGACCGCGTTCACCCGGATGTTGCGCGGCGCATAGCTCGCCGCTGCCGCCCGCACGAGACCATCGATCCCACCCTTGGCCGCCGCGATCGCTTCGTGCGCAGGCAACCCCGCCTGGGCCGCGACCGAGCTCACGAGCACAATGCTCCCGCCATTCTGCGTCTGCATCGGCCCGAGCGCCGCGCGCAGGCCGTAAAACGCGGAGTTAAGATTGAGGTCGAGCACGCGCAGCCATTCCTCGGGCCGCGTCTGGTGCGCGGGCTTGATGAGGATCGAACCCACGGTGTGGACGTAAGCATCGAGCCGCCCGAAATGCGCGACCGTCGCCGCCACCGCCGCCTCGACCTGCGCCGGCTGCGTGGCGTCGGCCTCGACGGTGAACAGCCCAGGCAACTCCGCCGACAACGCCGCGAGTTTCTCCGCACTGCGCGCATAGCCTGCAACCGCCGCCCCCGCCGCCGTGAGCTGCCGCGCGAGCGCCGCCCCGATCCCACCGGTCACACCCGCGATGAGCACGACGGGCGCAGGCGCAGAGGCCGCGCCGGGTTCAGAACCGGGAGAATTGGGGTGGGAATTCATGCCCGTGACCGTGACGCGTTTCCGCCAAAACGCCAAACGCCCCGCGCGAAAAATCGCTCACCCACCCCGCACCTTCCGCCGAAACTCCGACGGCGTCAGCCCCACGACTTGCTTAAACGCCTTGGAAAAATGAAACACGTCGCAGAACTCCAGCTCCTCGGCCAACTCCTTAAAACCGTGGCTGCCCTGGTAGAGCGCCGCACACGCCCGCTCGATGCGCTGGCGCTTCTGGTGCTGCCCCGGCGACGCGCCCGTGCGCGCGGCGAACTGTTTTCGGAAATTGTCGTAGCTCAGGCCTACCGTGCGCGCCACCTGCTGCGGCGTCGGCCAGCCGCGCTCGCCCGGATTCCCCAAAAGTTGTAACGCCTGCTCCAGCCACGCCTCACGATCACCCTGCCCATCCACGTTCGCTGCCAGGATGTCGCTCAATAAATGCAGAAACCGCCCCATCGCCCGCAACTCCGCGCCCGCGCCGTGCCGCGATTCCGCGCCCACCACTTCCTCAAACCGCCGCCGCCAATAATCCACCGGCTCCAGGTGCAGCACGGGACGCTCTGGCGTGAGCAAACCGCGCTCCCGCCAAAAATCGAATTCCGGTCCATTAAACACAAAATAGATCTGATTCCACGTGCGCCCCTGCTTCGGCCCATACGCGTGCGCCAGCTCCGGTAAAATCAGCACGAGATCCCCCGTGGCGAGGTCGCGCTTCACTCCGTTTGCGTCGCAGTAATACCCGTCCAGATCCACCATGTAGATGAGAGAGTAGCTGCCCAGCACCCGCATCGCCTGCGGATCGAGCCCGCGCGCATCCTGGAGAGCCCCCGCCAACTGCAGCTCTCCCAACGGTGTGCGCACGGTGCTCGTTAGCCAGGGTTGAGTGCGAAACGTCGTGCTCATGGAAATCACCAAAATCTACATGCGAAATCCCATTACAACCATTTTGTCTTTTCCGGTTTCGGTGTATCTTCAGGGCGTTACCTCCCACCTGCGGATTTCATCCGTCGCGTCCTCCCTCCTCCCATTTTTAAAACCACAATTCACATGAGCACCGCCACCCTCCCCCAAATCTGGTCCTACGGTCATCAACTCGACACGAGCGACGAAAAATTCGGCCTCCTCCGCGACTCTTCCGACGCCGCGACCGATTTCGTCGAACTCCGCCGCCGTTTCGAGACCGATGGTTATCTCTACATGAAGGGCTACCTCGACCGAGATCAGGTGCTCGACGCCCGCTCCAGCCTCACCGACGGCCTCGCCGCCGCCGGCGTCCTCGACGAGAGCTACCCGCGTATCGACGGCGTCTGCAAACCCGGCTCCGGCTACGTGTTCAAGCCCGAGCTCACCAACAACAATCCCAAGATCCAAGAGCTCCTCTACGCCGGCCGCCTCCCCGATTTCTACCGCCAGTTCTACGCCGAAGAAATCCGCCACTACGACTTCACTTGGCTACGCGCCATTGGTCCCGGCAAGGGCACCAACCCGCACTGCGATCTCCCCTACATGGGCCGCGGCACCCACAAGCACATGACGTGCTGGCTCCCCTACGGCGACATCTCGTTCGAGCTCGGTGGCCTCATGGTCCTCGAAGGCTCGCACAAGCGCATGGATCTCCTCGAGAGCTACGTTTACCGCGACGTGGACGGCTACTGCGAAAACAAACCCAAGGACGTCGAGAACGCCAAAGCCGGCAAGTGGGCCTTCACCGGCACGCTCTCGCACAACCCGCCCGCCGTCGTGAACAAGTTCGGCGGCCGTTGGCTCACGACTGAGTTCGAAGCCGGCGACTTCATCACCTTCGGCATGTTCCTCGTGCACGCGTCCCTCGACAACCGCACCGAGAACCGCCTCCGCATCTCCAGCGACGCCCGCTTCCAACGCGCCAGCGAGCCGATCGACGAACGCTGGGTCGGCGTGAATCCCCCCGGCCACACCCTCGCCGGCAAACGCGGTCGCATCTGCTAAAAACGCCGCCGCCGTGTAGGGCGTCCGTCTTGCGGACACCTCCTCCAACGGCGCCACGATAGGCGTCCGCAAGACGGACGCCCTACCTCCAGCCCTACTACCCTCGCCTACGCCCCATGAGCGCCACCGTCTCGAATCCCGCATCCTCCACCCGCCCGGCCTCCGGCCGCATGGCCGCCGTCAACGACATGGCGCGCCTCCTCCGTGGGCTCTTCGAGGTGGAGCGCGAGTTTCTCCGCACGGTCACCACGCTCATCTACCGCGTCGGCGAGCCCGAGCTTAAATACCTGCTTTGCCAGCACGCCTGGGAATCCGCCGGCCACGCCCGCTTCCTGCGCGAGCGCGGCCGCGAACTTTCCTCCTTCGGTTCCTCCGAGAACGTGCGCGATAGCATCCGCAAACTCTTCACCGAAGCCGTCGGCACGACGACGCAGGACCCGCTGGTGCTCACCGCCGGTTTCTACAACGTCCTCAAACCCGCGCTCCTCTCCGCTTACCGTCATTATCTCAAAGTCACCGACCCGCTCGCCGACTGGCCGTCCAAAAAACTCGTCGAGGAATTCATCGCCGACGAAGAGCGCCACGCCCGCGAAATCGCGCCCTACCTCGCCGCCACCGATGCCCGCGAATGGTCGCTTCACCTCACGCAGGCCCTCGACGACCTCGGCGGCTGGCTCGCCCAGGAAACGCGACTCCCGCTCGCCGCGTCCTACGTTTGGCAGCACACGCAGACGCCCTTCACCCATCCCGCCACCTGCAACCGCGGCAAGTATCCGACCTGCTCCAGCGTCTTCAGCCAAAACCCCGCCGAGACGCCCATCGTGCGCTCGTGGCTCGTCGATCCGCAGACCGATGCCCGCGTCATCCGCCTCATGGTTTACGTCTGGCTCATGATGGAACTCGACGCCGTCGATTACCTCTCGACCATTTTTTTCGACACGCCGCACGCGCCTTTCGATCTCCATCACGACATGGCGCGGCACCTCTGGGACGAATCGCGCCACAGCCAGTTCGGCTACCGCCAGCTCCCGAAACTCGGCGTCGATCTCATGACCGTCGAGCACTCGCTCGATCTCTACAACATCCTCGTCCAGATGCCGCCGCACGAGCGCTACGCGATGATGACGATGGAATTTGAGGCCGGCAGTTTTCCCACCAAGGCCCTCGTCATGGACCGCATCCGCGAGCTCAACGATTTCGAGGCCGACACGCTCCTCGCCTTCGACCGCAACGACGAACAGAACCATGTCCGCTACGGCCACCGCTGGCTCCCCGAGATGATGGCGCTCTTCGGCGAAACGCGCCCGACCGATGAATTCGTGAAAGCCACGCAGGAAAAATTCAAAGCCTTCGCCGCGATCTACGGCAACCAGACGCCGCACGCCCT
The DNA here is from genome assembly GCA_025355125.1 of Opitutaceae bacterium. Lineage (GTDB taxonomy): Bacteria > Verrucomicrobiota > Verrucomicrobiia > Opitutales > Opitutaceae > Tous-C4FEB. The sequence continues at coordinate 11,047 of JANXLP010000411.1, forward strand.
CACGCCCGCGCAACGCCTCACCGGCGAAAAGATCCTCAAGCTGGCCGGCGTCTGATGGGAGCGCGGCCGCCCCCGGCCGCTCCACTCCGAAAGTAGGGCGGCGTCTCCGACCCGCCCTCCGCCCGCTCCGCGTAACGCCGGCATCCTGCCGGCCTCCGAAAGTGGCTGCGGCATCCTGCCTCAGTTCCCCTTCCTCGCTGGGCCGCGCCGACGGCCCAAGCGCACCCCGCCCTGCCGTGAAAATTCTCAGCCCAACGCGGCTGCAAACCTTCGACGCAGAGTGCGGAATCTTTTGAATAATCCCGCAATCACGCCTTGCCCGCCGCCCGCCCGCCCGCTCTTTTCTGACTGATGTCTAGCCCCGCTTCGCGTTCCAGCGCGTCCCGTCCCGCCTGCGTATGAGTAAAATTTATCGCGCCCTCCTGGTGGGCACCGGCGGCATTGCCGACGCCCATGTTCGCGCCGCCGAAGCCAGCCAAGGCCGAGTGCAACTCACCGCCGCCGTCGATATCGACGCTGATCGCGTGCGCGCCTTCAGCGACCGCCACAAGCTCACCGGGGCCTACACCGACTACGCCGCCGCCCTCGCCGCCGAGAAGCCCGACATCGTTTTTATCGCCGCCCCACCCGTGTTTCACGCGTCGATGAGCATCGCCGCGATGGAAGCCGGCGCTTGGGTGCTCTGCGAAAAACCCTTCTGCGCTTCGCTCGCCGAACTCGATCTCATCGAAGCCGCCGAGCGCCGCACCGGGAAATACGCGTCGTGCATTTTCCAGATGCGCTTCGCCTCCTCGACCGCGCACCTCCGCCGCCTTTCCGCGCAAGGCCTGCTCGGCCGTCCGCTCGTCGCCGTCTGCAACACCCTTTGGTTCCGCGACGCCTCCTACTACGCCGTGCCGTGGCGCGGCAAATGGGCCACCGAACTTGGCGGGCCCACCATGGGTCTCGGCATTCACGCGATGGATCACCTCCTCCACCTCCTCGGCGACTGGACCGAGATCCGCGCGATGGCCGCCACCCTCGACCGCGCCATCGAGGTCGAAGACGTTTCCATGGCGATGATCCAGTTCGCCAACGGCGCCCAGGCTTCCGTCGTCAACAGTGCCCTCAGCCCGCGCCAGGAGACCTACATCCGCCTCGATTACCAGCGGGCCACCGTCGAGCTCACGCACCTCTACAGTTACACCCGCGAGAACTGGCGCTTCACGCCCGCCTCCGCCACGCAGGACGAAGGCGACGCACTCACCCAGGCCTGGCAGCATTTCCCCACCGACATCGGCTCCACGCACAGCGCGCAGCTCGACGCCTTCGTCGCCAATCTCGACGCCAACACCCGTCCACTCCTCAGCGGTCCCGAAGCCCGCCACACGCTCGAGCTGCTAACGGCACTCTACAAGAGCGCCTTCACCGGCGCCCCCGTCACGCGCGGGAGCATCACGCCCGACGATCCCTACTACCGCGCCATCCACGGCGGCGGCAAGCCGCGCCGCGCCGTGCGATAATCCGCGCCGCGGGCCTCGCCCAAACAAAACCCCTTGGCGTCGCGCGCAGCTCGGTTACCTTCCGCGCCGTCATGCCCAACGAGCCGCTCAACGCTCCCACTCTCCTCGGCTACCTCTGGCGCGCCCGCCGCGCCCTCGCGCCGGGCGTCGGCCTCGCGCTCCTGCGCAGTCTCGCGATCGCGCCCTGCCCGCTCATTTTCGCGCGCATCGTCGATCGCTGTGTGCCCGCCGGCGATACGCGCGGCGTTCTCATCTACACGGGGATTTTCGCAGCGCTGCTCGGCCTGCATTACGTCTTCTCCGTCCTCGGCGCCAACGCACTCGCCAAGGTCATGGCCCGCCTGATGGTCGAACTGCGCAGCCGCATTTTTTTCCGCCTGCAGTTTCTCAGCTTCAGTTATCTCGACCGCCAGAAAACCGGCCGCCTCCTCTCGAAATACGCATTCGACACCCAGAAAATCGAGTCGCTGCTCTACTCCGTTCTCAACCAGTTCCTGCCCGTCATCCTCTACAGCGCCGGCGTCTTCCTCGTCCTCGCGTTTCTCAACTGGCGGCTCACCGCGATTCTCCTCCTCGCGCTTCCACTCTGGGCTTTCGCGAAGTGGCGCTTCTTTCGAAAACTCCAAAGCACCAATCACGAGGCGCGCCTCGCGCAGGAAAAACTCACCGGCACCGCCAGCGAATTCATCTCCGCCCTCCGCCTCGTGCGCAGCTTCGGCGAAGAGAAACAGGCCGAGCAACTCCTCGACCGCACGAGCGGCGACTTCGCCCGCAGCCGCATCGACCAGTCCTGGGTGAGCGCCGTCTTCGGCACCTTCACCTACGTCAGCACCCAGGCCATCGCCGCGCTCGTTGTCGCCGGTGGCGCGCTCCTCACGATCCACGGCCAGATGACCATCGGCACCCTTGTCGCCTTCATCGCCGGTTTGCCCGTCATCCTCGCGCCCGTGCAGATGGTGATCGGCCTCAGCGAGCCTTGGTTCGCCGGCCAGGAAAGCTATGCGAGCATCAAGGAACTCGTCGATTCTCCCTACGTCGAGGAGTGGCATGGTGCTCGCCGCGAAAAACGCCTCACCGGTGACATCGTCTTCGACCGCGTGGCCTTCACCTATCCCGAGACCGAGAAGCGCGTCATCCGGGCGTTCTCACTCACCATCCGTCCCGGCGAACACATCGCCTTCGTCGGCCCGTCCGGCTCCGGCAAGAGCACCCTCGCGAATCTCCTCCTCGGCCTCTACGCGCCGACCGACGGCCAGATCCTCATCGACGGCGTTCCTCAACGCGAATGGGACATGCGCTGGATTCGTCGCCAGATGGCCGTCGTCATGCAGGAAAGCATTCTCCTCTCCGGCACCGTCAGGGAAAACATCCGCTTCGCCAACGCCCTCGCCACCGACGACGAAGTCCACGCCGCCGCCCGCCTCGCGAATGCCGAAGAGTTCATTCTGAAAATGCCACAGGGCTACGACACCCCCATCGGCGAGCGCGGCATCACCCTCTCCGGCGGCCAACGCCAACGCCAGCGCCTCGCCATCGCCCGCGCCGTCCTGCGCAATCCCCCCGTGCTCATCCTCGACGAAGCGACGTCGGCCCTCGACTACGAGAGCGAGCGCCTCATCCAGCAGGCCCTCGATCGTCTCGCCGAAGGACGCACCGTCATCACCATCGCGCACCGCTTGAGCACGATTAAAAACGCCGACCGCATCGTCGTTCTCCGCGACGGCGCCATCCTCGAAGAAGGCAACTACGCTTCGCTCCTCGCCCAAGGCGGCGCCTTCGCCGAACTCATCACCGCGCAGACGCTCGGCGGCGAGTTCATCAAAGACGTGCCCGCCACCGCGGCCTCCGCCCCCTCGACCCTCGATTCCTCCTCCCCTTTTCCCCCATGAAAACCCGCCTCACCCTCGGTCTCCTCCTCGCGCTCACCCTCGGCTCCGCCCTTATGCGCGCCGATGTTTTCCCCGGCCTCAAAGTCATCCTGACCGCCGAAGACTACGCCCGCGCCGGACTCGATAAACTCACGCCCGACCAGATCGGCGTGATCGACGCCGCGCTCATCCGCCACTTCACCGCCAGCGTCAACGTCGCCGCCGAGCGCAAGGCTGCCGACCAAGTCGCCGTCGCCACCACCCAAGCCGTCGCCATCGAACGCAAACGCGGCGTGCTTGAGCGCTTTGGTGTTCCCACGCTCAGCAACGATTGGAAAACCGAACCCGTCCTGAAGGCCCGCGCCACCGGCTGGGTCGGCGGCAACAGCTTCCAACTCGACAACGGCCAAGTCTGGGAAGGCCTCGAAACCATCTCCTTCGAACTCGCCGGCCGCGAGATCGAGATTCAGAGCCGCCCGGGGAACGCCTACGCCCTCACCATCGAC
>JANXLP010000419.1 GCA_025355125.1 Opitutaceae bacterium
GCAGGCGCCGTTTGGCGGCATCATCATCGTGAACAACACGCTCGATGGGGAGGTGGCCAAGGTGATCGCGGAGATTTTTACCGAGGTGATCATCGCGCCGCGTTTCAGCGACGAGGCGCTGGCGATTTTTGCGAAGAAGAAAAATCTCCGACTCATGATCGCCAAGGAAGGCATGGGCGCGGATGCGTTGCAGGAGATCCGCTCCGTGGTCGGCGGCGTGCTCGTGCAAGATCGTGATCGCACACTCGGCAATGTGCGCGAATTTAAAGTCGTCACCAAACGCCAACCCACGAGCGAAGAGTGGGCAGCGATGATGTTTGGTTGGAAAATCGGCAAGCACGTGAAGTCGAACTCCATTGTTTACTGCCGCGGCGAGCAGACGCTCGGCGTCGGTGCGGGCCAGATGGCTCGCGTGGACAGCTCGCGCATTGCCGTGTGGAAGGCAGGCGAGGCGAAGCTTGATCTGCACGGCTCGGTGGTGGCGAGCGAGGCCCTGTTTCCTTTTGCCGACGGTCTCATTGCGGCGGCGGATGCGGGGGCGACCAGCGCGATTCAGCCTGGCGGTTCAGTGCGCGACGCGGAAGTGATCGCGGCGGCAGATGAGCGCGGAATGGCGATGGTCTTCACGGGATCGCGGCATTTTAAGCACTAAGCGCAGGCGGAGTGGTTTTCCGATTGGCGGGCGGCGGATTTTTGCGTCACGTTCACGGGATGTTCGACCCCGTTGAGAAGCTAAAGGAATTCATCCGCCATCCCTCGGTTTCGGCCGACTCAAAATTCCGCGACGGGATGCGCGGAGCGCAGAACTTTGTTTCTGAGCTCCTCGGTTCGATGGGCTTCAAGGTCGAGGTCGTGCCGACCGAACTGCATCCGATCATCTTCGCGCAGCGCGACGGCGATGCGAGCTGGCCGCACGTGGTTATTTACGGACACTACGACGTGCAGCCGGCGGACCCGCTGAATCTGTGGACGACACCGGCTTTTGAGCCGACGATCCGCGGCAATCGCATTTATGGGCGCGGCGCGGCGGACAATAAGGGGCCACTGATGACTAACATCACGGCGGTGGCGCGGTTGCTGGAGGCGAATCCCAAGTTGCCGCTGCGAATCACGTTTTTAATCGAGGGCGAAGAGGAGATGGGCAGTCCCAGTTTTCCGAAATTTCTGGAGAGCTACAAAGACCGGCTAAAGGCGGCGGATTTCGTTTATCTCTCGGATACCGCGCTGCCCAACGAGCAACAGGTGGTGCTCACATGCGGGCTACGCGGGCTGGCGCTGTTCGATGTCCAGATTACGGGCGCAAAGGGCGATCTTCACTCGGGGCTGCATGGCGGCGTGCTGCGTAATCCGATTCAGGCGTTGGCGGAAATCATCGCGACGCTGCACACGCCAGAGGGACTCGTGAATGTGCCGGGCTTTTATGACGACGTGCTGGACGTGCATCCGTGGGAGCGCGACGAGTTGAAGAAATTAGGCGCGGACGAGAAGGCTTACGCTGCGTTTCTGGGCATTGATACATTTTATACCACGCCCGGCTTCTCTCCGTTTGAGTCGTCGCGGTTCCAGCCGACATTGGAATTTAATGGCATCGGCGGAGGTTATCAGGGCGAGGGGACGAAGACCGTAATTCCGAGCAAGGCGTTCGCCAAGATCAGCTGCCGCCTCGTGCCCAACCAGCAACCGGACAAAATCAAAAAGCTGGTCATGGACGCCATCCGTGCGCGCACGCCAAAAGGAGTGAAGCTGGAGTTTATCGATCAACATAAGGGCGATCCCTACGTAGTGGTTCCTCCTGGACGCTCGAACACGCCGAAGGATCAGTCGCCGGTGCTGGCGCGGGCTTTCCGAGCGGCCGACGCGGCGGTGACCTCGATCTGGGGCCGCGCGCCGCTTTATCTCCGGGAGGGTGGCAGCGTGCCGATCATCGCCGATATCAAGCGCGTGACCGGCTTGGACTCGGTGATGTTCGGCCTCTTCCTGCCCGAGGATAATCTCCATGCTCCCAATGAGAGCTTTAATTTGGACGTCATGAAGAAGGGCATCGAAACCACACAGCGCATGTTTGCCGATCTGGCTGTCGGCAAGTGACCCCAGCGAAAATCGGTGAGCGCCGCGTGTCTTGGTGCTCACCGGTGCTTGAAGCAGGAAGACGTCTAAAATAAAAAGCCCCGGTCAAATGACCGGGGCTTTTTGGTGCGCGAATAGCGCGGAGATTATGGCTTCTTGATGATGACGAGTTCGACGCGACGGTCCCTCTTCATCTCTTCATCGGTGCCGCTCTTCTTGGACTCTTCACTACCCTTGGAGAGAGTCTCGAGCTTGTCGGCGCCGACACTGATCGTGCCGAGATATTTCTTGGCGGCATTGGCCCGGCGATCACCGAGGCCGAGATTGTATTCAGAAGTGCCACGCCAATCGGCGTGTCCTTCGAGGAGGAGGCGCTGGTCGGGATTCTTCGCGAGGTAGTCCTTCGCAGCTTGAAGCTTGGCTCGCTCTTCGGGTTTGGTGATGTCGGAACGGTCGAACTCGAAATACACGGCACCAAGGAGACCTCGGATCGTGTGGCCGTCGTCGATCACACCTTCACCGCCAACACGACCTTCCAAGCCAGAACCGGGTTCTGCGTTGGTCGCAACGTCGGTGGGATTGATTGTGCCGCCGGTATTCAGGCCAATCGTAGTGGCGCTAGGATCTGGGCGGACAGGCTTTTTGGTGCAGCCGCTGAAGAGCACGGCGGCGCTGATGGCGAGGAGCAGGAAAGGCTTCGAAACGAGTTTCATGGAAAAATCGAGATGTGGTGACGTGGGGAAAGCTATTGGGACAAGCTTTTCTCGCGGCAAGGATTTTAGACGGGTTTCTTCTGTTCAATGATGCCGACTTCGAGCGCGTAGCGCGTGAGGCTGGCAACATCGTGCAAATTGAGCTTCCGCATGAGATTCGTGCGGTGGTTATCCACGGTTTTCACGCTGATACCCAGTTTGCCGGCAATCTCCCGGGTGCTGTGGCTCTCGGCGACAAGCTGAAGAATTTCGCGTTCGCGATCCGTGAGAAAATCGGGGGCGTTGTTAACCGCGGTGGGGTTCGCGACGACGTTGCGCAGCAGCGCGGCGACCGCAGGACCAAAGTAGGTGCCGCCGTTGGCCACGGTCTCGAGGCCTTTTTTGAACTCAAACAAACCGGCGGTCTTTTCGACGAAACCGTGGGCACCCGCTTCAAGCATGTCGCGAACAAGCACCGGATTTTCGTGGCCGGAGAAAACGAGAACGCGCGTGTTGGGCAGCTTCTTTGCCACGCGACGAAGGATATCCACGCCGTTAAGGCCGGGTAGTTTCGCATCCAGCACAATCAGATCCGGCTGGGCTTCGAGCACTAGTTGGACAGCTGCCTGACCGTCACCTGCTTCGCCGACCAACTGGTAGTTGGGGTCGAGGCGCAGAATTTCCACCAACATTTCGCGAATGGCGGTTTGATCTTCGACGATTACAAGGCGCTTCATGTGGTGGGATATAATCTATCGGCGCCGGGACTAACAGCGCTTCCACGGGTGGTGGGCTGGCCGGGATTCGAACCCGGAACCAACAACTTAAAAGGATGCTGCTCTACCATTGAGCTACCAGCCCCCAAACGAAGGAAAAGCGGGAAATACGTTCCGGCGCCGGGCATTGGCAAGTAATTTCGCCCGGCGGAGTTG
>JANXLP010000424.1 GCA_025355125.1 Opitutaceae bacterium
GGACGCCGCTACAGGCTTCCTCGATGCCGACGGTGGCGGTGGCGAGCTCGATGACGTTGCCCTCGCGGCGGGCGGCGATGCCGAGCACGTGGAGGGAGCGGAGGACGTTTTCGCTGACGAAGAGTTGGAGGCCGAGCGTGAGGCGCGAGTAGGTGCCGGGGGGGATCGGGGCGCTGAGGAGCCACAGGCCGATGGCGACGCAGACGGGCCAGTTGCACGGGATGAGCCGGGTGCGTTCCGAGGAGAAGCTGACGAGGCCGGCGCCGAGCAAGAAGACAAGGGTGGAGACGAGGAGGAATTCGACGAGGGCGTGGGACCAGCCGAGGGAGGCGGCATAGACTCCGGCGAGAACGAGTGAGAGCAGGCCGAATGCGATGAAGAGGCCGAGGGCCAGGCGCGCGGGTAGGGCGGGGCGGAGGTAGCGATGGGGCCCGGCGGTGCGGCTCTCGTGGACCATCAGCAAAAAAAGAAATGGCATGAACAGGCCGTGGGAAAGGTCGGGATTATGCAGCCACTCGGGCCAGAGACGGAAGCTGAGGGTGATGGCGAAGCCGGCGAGCAGGGCGAGGTTGAGCCAGGCGAGCAGCGAGATCGGGGGGCGGGCGGGAGACGCGGTCATGGGGAGCGGAGGGCGGCGGACGGAGAGGGGGCGGGCGTGCCGGGGTAGCGTTCCATGAGCGCGTAGGTGACTTCGAGCGGGACGGGAAGAATGGGGAGAAACGTCGCGATGCGGCGTGCGGCCGATTCGTTGTTGAAGAAATCGGCCACGAGGTTGAGCCGGAGGAAGGACGCCGACGCGAGGGATTTGAGCCGCGTGATCTGGTCGGTGACCCGGGCGCGGTCGCGATGCACTCCGGCGAGGCAAAGCATGGAGAAATGGGAGCCGGCGTTCTCGGTGTTGAGCGGGAGGGCGGCGCGCTCGAACTTCGCGTAGAAATTTTGGAAGAGCGCCGGATCGGGATAGTGGATCAGGTGCGCAGCGAGGAGTTTTATGATAGGGGGTGTGAGGGGGCGGCTGAGGAGGGTGTTGAATTCGTAGGCGAGCTGGGTTTTCAGGCCGGCGCTCGCGTAGGCGGACATGCGGAGGGCGAGTGCGGTCTCGTCATCAAGGTGGCCGACGGAACGGCCGAGTTGGTCGAAGGCGGGATAATTTTCGCCCAAGGCGAGGAGGTTCTCCACTTGGTAGTAGTAGGCGTAGGGCGGGGAGTTCTGGGGCCAGGCACGAAGGAGGTTTTTGCGCGCGGCGGCGGTCTGGCCGGTTTGGATGAGGAGTTCAGTCTCCAGAAGCGTGCGCCAGGAGTTTACGTGAATATCGGTGCCGGCGAGAAGGGCGCGCAACGGATCGGTAGTGCGGAGCTGGCGGGAGGCGAAGATCAGAGCCCGCATCCACGGGCTGCCGTGGCGGGGATCGGCGGTGAGTTCGTGGCTAGACAAGACAATGACCTGGGCGAAATCGCCGCGGGCGAGGAGGGCGCGGAACCAGTCCTGGGCGGTCGCGGCGCGTTGGGCGGGGTGCTCGCGGTAGAGGCGTTGGAAGAGGGCGTCGGAGACGGCGGGCTGAGTGGTCTGGTAGTTGCGCGCGAGGGAGAGCCCTGCGAGGTAGTTGGAGGGATCGAATTTGTAGGCGTTATCGAAATAAAGCAGGCCCTCGCGGACGTGGCCGGCGACGAAGGCCCGGTTTCCCTTCTCGAAAAAATACGCGCTGCGAGCCTGGGGCAGGCGATACCAGAGTCCGGGCCACGTCACATGCAGGATGCTGACGGGGTAGCCGATCACGCGGAGAAATATGAACAGGCCGATGGCGCCGACCAGATACACGCCCAGGAACGAACTGCCGATGTAGCGAAAGGTCCGGCCCCAAAACGGACGCACGTCGGGGGTATTGGCCGAGCAGCGGAGGCCTTGCGGAGTGGTGGCGAGGAGGGGGCAGACACGGGCGAAACGTGCCGGGCGGTTCCAATGGAGGCAGGCTTCACACTGGGTCGCGAAAGCCCGGCCGGAATCGCTGGGGTTTTGGCAGGGACTGCGGCCCGGACGTCCGCGCAGTTGAAACCACGACTTGCGGGTGTTCCAGTAGAACAGGCCCCAAATCAAGCGAAGAGAGTCAGCGAACCATCCAATCACGACGGTGACGGTGAGTAAGCCCGATGGGGGCGGCAAAGATAATTTGGCCCCGGTAAGCAGAGTCGCGGCGCCTCAGCGGCGAGCGGCGAGCGAGCGCCGGTAGCGGCGCCAGCCGAAGAGGCCGAGGCAACCACCGAAGAACAGCGCGCCGTAAGTGGAGGGTTCGGGGATGGGGCGGATCTCGTGGTCGTAATATTGGCCGCCCTGTGTGGTCACCCATGAGGTGTTGGTGGCGGGCGCCACGCCGGTGAAGGTGATCTGGTTTTCGGGGGCGGTATTGGTGGCGTCGAGCACGGCGGAGGTGCCGATGGTAGGGGTCGCAGGCGTGCCGGTGAAATTGTTAAACGCATTGGTCGCATACCAAATGTCGTCGCTGCCGCCGGCGCCGTTGTTGACCCAGTTGATGACGCTGACCTGAACGCCCGCCGCGATGAAGAGGTTGGCGGACGAGAGAATGGTGGAGGTGCCAGAACCGAAATCGATCGTCATGTTCTGGGTGATGTAAATGTTGCCGAAAGTGACGTTGGCGCCGGCGGCCAGGGCGAGGGTGCCGCCGCTGAGGATGAGGTTTCCCGAGAAATTAAACGAGGTGTTGAAGGTAAGGGTGCCGGCGCCGGTCTTCTCGAAGGTGCCGCCAGCGGCGGAGATCGCGCTGATCGTGCCGAACATGTCGGTGTTGCCGCTCGCGTAGTCGGCGACGACCTTGCCGGCCGAGCCGATCTTGAGCGTGGTGCCGAGGGCGGAATCGATCGCGCCGGTGTTGAGCAAGCTTTGGGTGCCGCTATCGAGGCCGACGGTGATGGTGCCGGCATTCAGGTGGGTGGCCCCGACGGTGCCGGTGACGCCCGAGGACCGCGCAAAGGTGAGATCGCCGGAGCCGGCTTTGGTGAGTTGACCGGTGCCGTTGGTGATGGCGCCGGAGATGACGACGTTGCCGTTTTGCGCGGTGGTGCCGACGGTGAGATCCTGGGTGCCGGTGGTGCCGCCGGAGAGGGTGAGGGTGGTGCCGGTGTTGGCGGTGATGGTGGAGGCGCCGGCGAGCGTGATCTGGCCGGTGTAGTTATTTGAACCGAGAACGTTTCTGATCGCGCCAGTGCCGCTGATGCCGGTGCCGGTGATGGTGGTGGCGTCGCCGCCGAGGAGATTCCCGTTGGCGGTGCTGTCGAGGTAAAGGGCGGCGCCGTTGGATACTGTGGTGGAGCCGAGGCCACCGAGGCCGGCGCTGTTTTGGAGGCTAAGGACGCCTTGTTGCACGAGGGTCGTGCCGCTGTAGGTGTTGGTGCCGGAGAGGATGAGGGTGCCCGTGCCGTTTTTGGTGATACCGCCGGTGCCGGTGCCGACTGTGCCGGAGATGGTGGTGTCGCCCGCGCCGCGCACATCCAGGAATGAATTGGACGACGAGTTCATGGTGCCCGTGAGGGTCAGTGTGCCGGAGTCCGACTGAACGCGCGCGTTCGTCGTCAGGAAGGTGCTGCCGGACCAGGTGTTGTTGCCGACGAGATTTTGGAGGGCGCCATTGTTCAGGTAGCCGGTGCCGTTCAGGTAGAGTTGTTCGCCCGAGTTGCTGGTGAAGTTGCCGTTGGCGACGTTGCTGAGCTGGAGGGTGCCGCCGGAGTTAACGGTGGTCGCGGTGGCGGTGTTGTTGCTGGCCTGGCCGAGGGCGTCACCATGCTGGATGTTGAGGATGCCGTTATTAATCGTGGTGGTGCCTTCGTAGCCGCCGGTGTTGCTGTTGATGATGGACATCGTGCCGATGCCTTCCTTCGTGATAGAACCGTTGGTGATGCGCGCGTTGAGCGTGAGGTCGGAGAGATTGCCGACGCCGCCGACGATATTGAAGGTGCGGTCGGCGTTGGGCACAGGGGCGGGGCCCTGGTGAAGAGTGAGGCTGAGGGTGCTGGTGCCGGTGCCGACGATGGTGGCGGTGTTGCCGGCGGACGCGTTAACGGTGACGGTGCCGTTGAGATAGAGACCGCCGGCCGTGCCGAGATCGATTTTGCCGCCGGTGAAGGTGAGGCCGGCGACGGTCTGCGCGGCGTTGAGATTCATCAGGCCGTCGGTGTTGAGGGCGATGGTCGAGGTGTAATTAATGAGTTCGCTGAACGTGGTGCCGGTGCCGGTGGAGTAGATCGCGGAACCTGCGGCACCACTGCCATCGCCGATAATGAGGGCGCCGTTGATGCCGAAATAGCCGGGGTTGATGGTGTCCCCGGGGTAAGTGTTGTAGGTGGTGTTGAGCGCGAGGGTGCCGTTCTTGATGGTGGTGGAGCCGGTGTAGGTGTTGACGTTGGCGGTGTAGCGAACGACGTCGGCCGGGTTGGTCATGTCGATGACGACATTACCCGTGCCGGTGATGCGGGCATTCACGTAAATGTCGTCGGAGGCGCTGCCGGTGCCGGAGAGCGTGAGGGTGTTGGCGCCCAGCGAGAAGGTGGTGAGATCCTGATAGCCCACGTCGAAAGGCGTGTTAGTGGGATCGTTCAGTGCGCGATTCCAAGCGGGGGTGGTCGTGCCGAGAGCGAGGTAGCCCGTGCCGGAGGTGGCAATGGTGGTGTTGGCCGTGAGCGCGAGATTGCCGAGCCAGCGGTTGTTGGAATTCGCACCGACGAGGGCACCGGCGCCACCAACACCGGTGCCGGCGAGGGTGAGGGTGCCGTTGTTGGCGAGAGTGACGCCCCCGTCGAGGCGCAGCGTGGCGCCGGAGGAAACCGTGGTGCCGGCCGTGCCCACGCCGACGGCGTTGTTATTTTGAAGGACGAGGGTGCCGGTGGTGACGTCGACGGCGCCGGTGTAACCCGAGCTGTTGCCGGAGAGCGTGGTCGTGCCGGTGCCAATTTTACTGAACGTGCCGGTGCCGGCGAGCGTGCCGGCAAAGGCCGCTGGGCTCGTGTTGTCGCCGCCGACGGAAAGGGTGGCCGCGCCGAGGGTGACGTTGCCGCCGGTCGCGCCGCCGCCCGTGAGCGAGCCGATTTGGGTGTTGAACCCGGTGATGTCGAGGGTGGCGCCGGCGGTGTTGGCGAGGGTGACGGCGGAATTGTTACCGAAGGCACCGGTGACGTTGGCAACGGAAGCGACACCGGCTTTTAGCGTGCCCGTGTTGACCGTGGTGGCGCCGGTGTAGGTGTTGGCGCCGGAGAATGTGACGGTGCCGGCGCCGTCTTTGGTGACGGTGCCCGTGCCGGTGCCGACCACGCCCAAGACCGTGGTGTTGCCCGCGCCGCCGACGGTGAGATTTTGCGTGCCGGTGATGCCTCCTGAGAGGGTGAGGGTGCCAGAATCTGAGTTGATACGAGCCGCGGAGCCTAGGGAGATGGCGCCCGCGTAGGAATTGGTGCTGCTGATATTGCGCAGGGCACCGGTGTAGGAGACGCCGGTGCCGTTGAGCGTGAGTGCTTCCGCGCCCACGGCGATGCCACCTTGGAGCTGAAGTTCCGCGCCGGAAGTGACGGAGACGCCACCGGCGGTGGTGCCGAGGCTGGTGGCGTTTTGAATGTTGAGGGCACCAGCACTCACGCTGGTGAGACCGGTGTAGGTATTTGCACCCGTGAAGGTGACGGTGCCAGCGCCGTCCTTCGTAACGGTGCCGGTGCTGGTGCCGATCACGCTGGAGACTGTGGTATTGCCAGCGCCGCCGACGGTGAGGTTTTGGGCGCCGGTAATGCCGCCGGAAAGGGTGAGGGCGCCGGCATCGGAGTTGATACGGGCCGCGGAGCCGAGGGTGATGGCGCCCGCGTAAGAATTGGTGCCGCTGATATTGCGCAGGGCGCCGGTCGAGGAGACGCCCGTGCCGTTGAGCGTGAGCGCTTCCGCGCCTACGGCGATGGTGCCCTGAAGCTGAAGTTCGGCGCCGGAAGTGACGGAGACGCCGCCGGCGGTGGTGCCGAGACCGGTCGCATTCTGAATGTTAAGCACGCCCGCGCTTACAGTGGTCAAGCCGGTGTAGGTGTTAGCTCCTGAAAAGGTGACCGTGCCGGCGCCGTCTTTGGTTACAGTGCCAGCGCCGGTGCCGATCACGCTGGAGACAATGGTGTCGCTCGCACCGCCGAAGGATAGATTTTGCGCGCCCGTAATACCGCCCGAAAGCGTGAGGCCGCCGAGGTCGGAATTGATACGAGCTGCGGAGCCGAGGGTGATGGCGCCCGCGTAGGAATTGGTGCCACTAATATTGCGCAGGGCACCGGTGGAGGAGATGCCGGCACCGTTGAGGGCGAGCGCCTCCGAGCCCACGGCGATGCTGCCTTGGAGCTGAAGTTCTGCGCCAGAAGTGACTGAGACGCCGCCGGCGGTGGTGCCGAGGCCGGTGGCATTTTGAATGTTGAGGGCGCCGACACTCACGGTGGTTAAGCCGGTGTAAGTATTAGCTCCCGAAAGCGTCAGAGTGCCAGCGCCCGTTTTGGTAATGCCAAAGCCGGCGCCGGCGATGACGGATGCAACGGTGGCGTTGTTCGCGTTGGTGTTTATCGTTGAGGTGGCTCCTAGGGTGAGCGTTCCGCCGGTTAATAAAACGGTGCCCTCTTCGAAGGTAATCCCTCGCACACCTGTAACGGTTCCGGATACCGTAACAGTGTAGGAGCTGGTCGCGGTGGCTGCGGCTGAAAATATGGCGATGCCATTTCCGGCGCCGCCTCCAGTCCGAGTCTGCCAAGTGCCCGTGGTTCCACCGGTTGAGCTGGTGGACCAATTTCCTGTGGTATTTTGATCCCAAGTGCCGGTCGGATTATTCCCTCCCGCGCCGCCCGCCCCCGCCGTATTTCCGTTGATATCCCAATAAACATTAGTCTGCGCAATTGCCGATGAATCGCAGAATATCGCAAAACCTAGGAAGAGAATGCCGATTGCAAAGCGATTCCAAATCACGCGAGCGAGCGTGTTAGCGGAAGTCGGCTTGTAGACTGAGGGCTTCATGTGACAATTCAGGCTATTTTATTTTTGGCCGACGGGCAGCAAAACTAAGTTTTCTCACCAAAAATCGGGATGGCCGGTGGGTAACATTCTGGCTTCTCTAAATGAGGCTAATTTACCGGACTGCGTCAATGGTTTCTTTAGGGTTTAAACCCTAGGTGCGTAAAAATACACACCCGATAAAATAGTTATCGACTCGTGGGGGTAATGCCCTAGTTCAAGCACAGATCACCTTACGTTTGCGTTTAACTCACCCTATGAAACTCATTTCTACCCTCGGTGCCCAGGGAACCTTTCTACGCCGCGCGATGGTGCTTTTGACCGCTGGATTAGCCGCGACGCAGGTTGCGCCAGCCCTCCAAGCCCAGCCTGCTGAACCCACCCCCGTCGTTTCCTACACCCCAGAGTTGACCCAAGTTCAGGGTGTGCTGCCGGTCACGAATTCTTTCACGGTGAGCATCACGGCGCCGACCAATTTGGTTTCGGGTGTTTCCCTCCCCATTTCGCTGGCTGTTACCCCGAATGGTATTCCAGCGGGTGTTTCTGACGCTACTGCGATCAGCTATCTTTCCTTTTCGACTCTCGCTGGCACCCCGATCACGAGCCTCACGTTTAACGCTCCCAATCAGGTCGTGTCGTTCTCGGTCACTTTGTCGGTTCCGGCCGCTGCGATCGGCGGTTCTTATGGTTACAAGATTCTTGCCACCGGTTGGTCCGTTGTTCCTGGGATCGGCTTGACCAATGTCGGCACGTTTATCCAAGCCACAGTTACTGAGGCGGCGGCATATACACCTCCGGCTGTGACGATTTCCACTCCCGTCGATGCGAGCGTGATCACGGTGGCTGCGACGGCTTTCCCTCTTTCGGTTCCATTCCAATTCCAATCCACCTCGACCGGCACTAACGCCAGTCCGATTTCTGAAGTTACTGGCAACGTCGATGGCGTGCAGCTCACCCTCAACTCCACGGGCCTCAATACCACGACGGTTAACAGCTCCGCGACGCTGACCATCACGGCTCCCGGCACGCACACGGTCACGGCCACGGCGAAGAATCTCGGCGGTTCTGCTTCCGATGTGAATTCGTTCCAAGTCGTCACGGCGGTTGCTCCCCCGACGGTCGTTATCAATTCCCCCACGCCCAACAGCGTTTACACCTACCGCGTTGGCAGTGCGGCCACGGTGGTGCCCTTCACCTTCACCGCGAACAGCAGCTGCGGCATCCTCACGCTCACAGCGAAAGTTGATAACGCCACGGTCGCCTTCACGGCGACCGGTCTTGGCACCTTGCAAGCCACGGGAACGATCAATCTTCCCTACACGACGTCGGGAACGCACACGGTCAGCGTTACGACGACCGATAATTACGGCACGGCCACGGCTAACTCTAATTTCACCGTCAACGTCGTTGCGCCTACGCCCACGATCACAATCAGCCAGCCCACGGCCGGGGCCACGTTCACGGCGCCTTCGGGCTCCACGACGGTCAATGTGCCTTACACGTTCACGACCGTTTCAAACAACGGTTTCTTCGTCGATAGCGTGAGTGCTTCGCTCGATGGTAATGCTGTCACGATCGGCGGCACGACCGGTCTAGGCACGGCGACGGCGGTCAGCACGGGCACCCTCACCGGTGTTTCGGCTGGCACGCACACGCTGGTTGTTAAGGGTATCAGTGCTGGCATTGAGGTCACCACCTCCTCCAATTTCACGGTCACGGCGGTGCAATTGCCGCCCACCGTCGTCATCAACACGCCGGCTGCGGGCACGGTTTTCACCCGCGTCTCCGGTGCGGCCGCGTTGAGCATCCCGCTCACGTTCACCGGCACGAGCACACCTACCAGCGGCGTCATTACGCAGCTTAAGGCTTCGCTCAATGGTTCGAATCTCTCGGTCTCGTCCACCACACTCGGTCAGCGTATCGCCACCGGCGCAGCCACGATGTCGGTGACCAATGCCGGCACCTACACGATCAGCGTGACCGCGATCGACGCCTATGGCACGGCGAGCGCAACGCGCACGTTTTGCGTGGTCGTTGTCCAGCCCCGCACGGTTTACGGAACGACCTTTTTCGACGTCGATTCCGACGGAAATTATGACTGCGAGGATTTCGATCTCAGCGGCATCACGGTCAAATTATTGAATTCGTCGGGTGTGGTCATCGCGACAGACACCACCGATTGCAGCGGCGATTACTCCTTCTGCAATATCGGCCCCGGCACCTTCACCGTGCATGCTGATGGCTACGCTGGCCTGAAGTCCACAACTGCCAATGATCGCGTGATCACGGTTTCCAGTTCCAATGTGTGCGTCGCCAAGATCGGATTCGGCCTAGATTTCGCAGCACTTAGGACGATGACTGCGGATGGCTACACCATAGGCTATTGGAAAAACAATATCGACAAGGCCATCAAAGGCACGACCTCGGGAGTTCAAGTGAGCAAGGCCACGCTTACAGCTTACACCGACAAGATAGCCTGCTTTGCGCTCGCGCCTTACGATTGCCTCACTTTCAAAACCGCGTCCTCGACGATGGGCTATAGCGGTTCAACGCCCTCTTCGTTGCTCTCCAAGCAGCTCGTTGCCTCTGAATACAATTATCAGTCTGGGGCCTACCTGAATGGTAACCGCACTTTGACGATGCTGTTCCTATGGTGGGGCGAGCATGTCGTGTCCAATCCCAGCAAATATTCTAGCACCTATATATTGTGGTCCAAAGACTGGTTTGATGCTTACAACAACAGCCACGGTGGCGTGGTGGCCGGCCCATTGCCCTAGTGGCGGCCGTTAAATTAAGAGAAGCCCGAACGACTCCGGTTGTTCGGGCTTTTTTGTGTCTGGATTGTGCTTACCCGGCTCGCGTCGGCTCATCGAAACAGTGGAGTGCTTTTCCACCAACACGGTCTGGTCGAAGGAATACTTTTAGCTAAAAGTCGAAGCCCATCCTCTCCCCGACCATGAAATCAATCTTCTCACGTTTCCTTTCCGCGGTGGTTTTGGCTGCCGCGTTTTTGGTCATTCCCTTGAACGCTGCGGTCACGGTTGGGAAGCTGGCTCCCGATTTTACGCTCACCGATATAGACGGCCAGCGGCGCTCGCTCGCCGAATTCAAAGGCAAGACCGTCGTGCTCGAATGGGTAAATCCGGAGTGCCCGATCGTCGTGAAGCACTACGAGAGCGGCAATATGCCGGCCACGCAGAAAGCCGCGGTCGGCGATGGCGTGGTGTGGCTGTCGATCAACTCCGGTCGGCCCAAGGCTCAGGGCGACTTTGAGTCGGCGGCGGTAAAGGCATGGCACCAGCAGACGGGCGCCAAGCCCAGCGCATACATGCGTGATCAAGACGGCAAGGTCGGCCGACTTTTCGCGGCCAAGACCACGCCGCATATGTTTGTGATCAACAAGGAGGGCGTTCTCGTCTACGCGGGTGCCATCGACAGCATTCGCTCGGGTGACCGTGAGGATATCCCAAAGGCAACCAACTATGTCGCTGCAGCGCTGGCATCGCTAAAAGCCGGCCGGTCGGTCGCGAATCCGACGACGCAGCCCTATGGTTGCGCTGTGAAATACTAAACGCGCAGGCCGGTTCGTATCGGACCGATAGGCAGCTAAACCCGATGCGCCGTGTTCTCCGCGATCAGACTTTTACGGCGAATAACTCGGGGTGCATGGTGCCGTCGGCGACTTTGTTCACGGTGCCCGTCATCATGATGGAAAAACCATCGCCGATCTCGATGCCGATGGTGCCGCCCGGCATATGGACGGTGACGTGGCGATCGACCAAGCCGAGGCGGTGGGCGACGGCGGCGCTGGCGCTGCTGCTGCTGCCAGAGGCGAGGGTGTAGCCGGCGCCGCGTTCCCAGATCTCGATGCGGATGTTGGCGCGATCGATGACTTGGAGAA
>JANXLP010000427.1 GCA_025355125.1 Opitutaceae bacterium
CATCACCAACAACGCCGACGGCGACTCGACGGACCCGAACGATCCGAAACTTTCCTTCAGCCTCACGCGGCGGGCGACCGCGTTCATGGAGCAGCGCGTGCAGGCGGGGCAGCCGTTTCTCCTCCAGATGTCCTACTACGCGGTGCATCCGACGGCGCAGGCGCTGGCCGCGACGCTTGCGAAATATACCACCGGCCAAGCGCTGCAGGGCGCGATGACCGAGGACCTCGACACGTGCGTGGGCACGCTGCTGAAGAAACTCGATGAGCTCGGCATCGCGGACAATACTTATGTGATCTACATGTCGGACAACGGCGGGAACACGCAGAACACGCTGCGCGGCACGAAGGGCGATCTCGGCGAAGGCGGTATTCGCGTGCCGTTGATCGTGCGCGGGCCGGGCGTCCGCGTCGGTGCCTATGCGAACGAGCCGGTCGTCGGCTACGATATTCTGCCGACGGTCCTCGATCTCGCCGCGCCGGGTTTTGCGCTGCCGGCGGGCGTGGAGGGCGGGAGTTGGAAGCCGGTGCTGACGGCGGGCGGCGCGGCCACGGTGAAGCGGCCGATCGACCGGCTCGTCTGGCACGCGCCCATCGAAAACGCCCACCCGCACTCGGCGATCCGCAAAGGCGATTTCAAGCTGCTCTACTACTGGGATACGCGAACGAGCGAGCTCTTCAACGTCGCGCTCGATCAGGCTGAGACGCGCAACCTCGCGAGCGCCAACGCAGCGCAAGCGGACGCGCTGCGCACGGAGTTGCAGGCGCACCTGCGCGTCGGTCTCGGCGACGCGGCCTACGCGGCGCTCCAAGGGCTGGGCTCACCGTGAGCGCCGTTATTTTTATGAAATCATGTCTCGTTTGTTTTTGCGGAGTGCTCGCGGTGGGGTTGCTGGTGAGCCCAGCGGCGGCGCACTCGATCACGGCGGAGCAACGCGCGGAGATTACCCGGCTGCTGGGGCTCAAAACTATCGACCCGGCGGTGGCCCCGGCGGGGAACGGCGCGCTGATGGCGGCTTCGTTTGCGCCGTTCAAGCCGCTGGTGCGTTTTTATTGGGACGCGACGTATTTTTATGAGGAGTCCGACTCGATGCCGAGCCCAACGCTGATGCCGAATCTGATGGTCGGGATCATTTCGTGGCAGCAGCAGATTCCGGCGCCGGTGGGATATTTCGGGAATGTCACCAACCCCGAAGGCGATCGGGTGTCGCTGGGTTTCGGCCAGCCGAATGTGTGGCGGTTGCCGCTCGTGCCGGTGCCGGCGGTGGTGTCGGTGCCCATCTCGGCGGGGAATTTTCAGCGAGGGGCCATCGCGCTCGCGTCGGATGGGATTCCGATTTTTAACCCGCGCAATAACACGGGACGGCTCTCGTATGAGATCGGCGAACTCGACGGCTATGGCGGGCACTGCGGGCGTGCGGACGATTACCATTATCACATCGCGCCGACGCATCTGAACGCGGTGCTCGGCAACGCGCTGCCGATCGCGTGGGCGCTCGATGGTTATCCGCTTTACGGCTACATCGAGCCGGACGGGAGCGCGCGGCGGGCCCTCGACGGCGACGGCGGACACGACCACGGCAACGGCTGGGGCTACCACTACCACGCGCGGGGCAGCGTGGCGACGGGGCCGCAGAGTCCTTATCTGATGGAGGCGCTTCACGGGACGGTCGTGAACTACGGAGGACAGGTGGACCCGCAGCCCACGGTGGCGTCGTCACGGCCGGCGGGCGCGCCGCTGGCGGGGGCGGCGATCACGGCGTTTACGCGGCCGGGGACTGATCGCTACGAACTCACCTACACGCTCGGCGGCGCGGCCTACAAAGTTGCTTACCAAATCGACCGCGTCGCGAAAGCCATCGCGGTGCAGTGGGGCGTGCCAACGGGCACGACAAGCACGACGAATACGACGGCGTCGCGCT
Organism: Opitutaceae bacterium; assembly: GCA_025355125.1. GTDB lineage: Bacteria > Verrucomicrobiota > Verrucomicrobiia > Opitutales > Opitutaceae > Tous-C4FEB. Next base: position 1,922 of record JANXLP010000427.1, read on the forward strand.
ATGGCTACTATCCGATGGCGGCGGCCTCGCTCGCGAAGTTGCCTGACACCGGGCAGACGCTCGATGCGACGAGCACGCCGGGCGAGGACTCGGATTACACCATCAACGCGCCCTCCTACACTGACCACGGCAACGGGACGATCACGGACAACGTGACGGGGCTGATGTGGCAGAAAGTGGACAGTGGCGAGATGACGTGGGACGCGGCGCGCGCGGCCGCGCCGGCGACGTTGGGCGGATTTTCAGACTGGCGGCTGCCAACGGCGCAGGAGGCGTTTAGTATTTTGAATCACAACGCCAACCCCGTGCTGAACAGCGCGTATTTCGTGAGCAACGCCGGCGGCACGCCCGGATATTTTTGGACGAGCGACACCTACTATGGAGACGCGACGAAGGTATGGTCCACGAACACCGGTGGCGGCATCGGGCCCCATCCGAAGACGCAGACGCTGAGCGCGGGCGGCACCTCGCGATTTCACGCGCGCTACGTGCGCGGGGCGCCGCCGACGACGGGGCACAATTATCTGAACAACCTCGATGGCACGGTCACTGATCTCGACACGGGACTGATGTGGGCGCAGACGCCGTCGGGTGCGTTGACGTGGACGGGCGCGCTGAACTATGCGGAGAATCTGACGCTGGCCGGCTACGCGGATTGGCGGATGCCGAACGTGAATGAACTGCAATCGCTGGTGGACCTCACGCGCGCGGTGGCGACGACGGCGACGACGGCGGCGGGGGCGGTGGCACCGGTGAATCGCACGTTGTTTCCCGGCGCGGCGGCGACGAGTTACTGGACCTCGACGGCTGTGCGCGCGCCGACGATCACGCAGGCGTGGGTGGTGGAATTCGGGGTGAACACGATCTCGAACCCGACGCGGAATTACCAGGGGTTGATCAGCTACGAGCCCTTCGTTTCCAGTTATCCGACGTGGGCCGTGCGCGGGCCGGTGACGACGACGACGGAGCCGGGCACGACGGGGACGGCGCGGCTCGTGAACATCGCGGCGCGGGTGGCGTTGGGCGGGGCGGCGGGCACGCCGATCACGGGTTTCGTGCTGGGCGGGGCGGGGACCAAGACGATGGTGATCCGCGCGGTCGGGCCGACGCTGGCGGGGTTCGGCGTGAGCGGAGTGCTGGGGGACCCGCACCTGACATTGAGCAACGGGGCGGCGATCGTCGCGACGAACGACAACTGGCTCGCGGGTGATGCGGCGACGATGACGGGAGCGGGCGCCTTCGCGCTGGCGGCGGGGAGCAAGGATGCGGCGCTCGTCGCGGCGCTCGCGGCGGGCGGCTACACGGCGCCGGTGACGGCGACGGACGGAGGGAGCGGCGTGATGATGCTCGAAGTGTATGACGCCTCGGTGGCGGCGACGCCGGCCTTAGTGAACGCCTCGACGCGCGCCTATGTGGGCACGGGGGAGAGCGTGCTGATCCCCGGTTTCGTGATCGGGGGCAGCGGCACGTTGCGCCTGTTGATCCGCGCGGTGGGGCCGACGCTGGCGGGCTTTGGGGTGAGCGGAGTTCTGGCCGATCCCACGATCACGCTGTATCGCGATGCGACGGTGCTGGCGACGAACGACAACTGGTCGAGCGCAACGAATGCGGCGGAGATCGCGAGCGCGGCGGTGGCGGTGGGCGCGTTTGTCTTGCCGAGCGGAAGTCGCGATGCGGCGGTGCTCACGACGCTCACGCCGGGCAGCTACACGGCGGTGGTGAGCGGAGTCGCCGCCACGACGGGCACGGCGCTCGTGGAGCTCTACGTGGTGCCGTGATTATTCCGGGGTAAAGGTCGGGCGGGAGCAGAGTTGACGGCGGCGGAACGGGCCGCGCAGTGTCGAGAAACCCCCTCTCGCATGTTACCCATTGTGCAAATTTCGTTGGACCTCACGGATCGCGCCGAAGCGCTCGCGACCGCGGCGCTCGCGCTGAAGGCGGGGGTCGATTGGCTCGAGGCGGGCACGCCGTTTATTTTGGCGGAGGGCGTGCATGGGGTGCGGGCGCTGCGCGAACGTTTTCCAGGTGTGCCGATTGTGGCGGATTTAAAGATCATGGATGGCGGTTATCTTGAGGCCGAGATGATGGCGAAGGCCGGCGCGACGCACGTGGTCGTGATGGGGCGCGCACACGAGGAGACGTTGAAGTGCGTGGTGAAGGCGGGGCGCGATTACGGCGTGAAGATCATGGGCGATAATCTCGGGTTTCCCGACATGGTGGCGGGCGCAAAGATCATCGAGGACCTCGGCTGCGATTTTGTGATTCACCACATCGGCTACGATGAACGGCGCGGGATCGCGGCGGCGGGGCGGCGGATGCCGAGCCCGTTGGACGATCTGCGCGCAATCGTGGCGGCGGTGAATGTGCCCGTGCAGGCTGTGGGCGGGTTGACGCTCGAGCAGGCGGTGCGCACGCCGGAGTATGGTGCGCCGCTGGTCGTGATCGGCGCGCCGCTGGCGGTGGATGCGGATGCGTTTCGCACGGCGGATGGTAACCTCGAAGGCACGCTGCGGATCATCTGCGAGCGCGTGCATGGCTACGGCGACGTGCGCGTCGGAAGAATTTCCCCATGAAAAGCCCCGGTGTTGTTAACTTCTCGTCCGAACCGCATAGCGTCGAATTGCGCGAAATCCCGCGTCCCGTAGCCGGGCCGGACGACATCGTGCTGGCAGTCGAGGCGGTCGGCGTGTGCGGCAGCGATCTGCATCAATGGACCTCGTCGCATAGCTGGAAGGTGAACTATCCGGTGGTGCTCGGCCATGAGTTCGGCGGACGCATCGCGGAACTCGGCAGCGCGGTGCGCGGCTGGAAAGAAGGTGACCGCGTGGTGAGCGAGACCGCGGCGGTGATCGATCCGGACAGCCCGCTCACGCGTGCGGGTCTTTATAATCTGGAGCCATCGCGCAAAGGTTTTGGCTACGGTGTGAATGGCGCGATGACACGCTACGTGCGGGTGCCGGCGCGGTGTCTGCATCGTGTGCCGGAGAATTTGCCGATGGAACAGGCGGCGCTGACGGAGCCGTGCTGCGTGGCGTATAACGCGGTGATCAATAACGCCAAGGTGCGGCCGGGTGATCGCGTCGTGGTGCTCGGGCCGGGCCCGATCGGAATTTTATGTGCGGCGATGGCGCGGCTCGCGGGTGCGCAGGTGGCGCTCGTGGGGCTGGAGCGCGATCGCGTGCGGCTGGAGAAGGCCAAGGTTTACGGCTGCGAAGTCATCGTGGGAGATCCGTCGGAGTGGGCGAAGGCTCGCGACGGGCTCGGCGTGGACGGGGTGATTGACGCGGCGGGGGTGTCGGTGGCGTTGAAGACTGCGATGGAGATCGTGCGTCCGAACGGCTGGATCACCAAGGTCGGCTGGGGTCCGCAGCCGCTGGGTTTTTCGCTCGATCCGCTGGTGATGAAGAACATCACGCTCCAGGGAAGTTTCTCGCACAACTGGCCGGTGTGGGAGCGGGTGCTCGCGCTGTTGTCGTCTGGGCAGCTCGACGTGCG
>JANXLP010000443.1 GCA_025355125.1 Opitutaceae bacterium
CCAGCTACGCCGAACTCGCTACCGACCTCGGTCACGACTCCTTCCTCCTCGAAAGCGAAGAGCTCTACACCCTCGTCCGCGGCTTCCTCGAGCGCGATCAACCCTACGTCTTCGACTTCGCGATCTGAGCGCCCTCGGAGAATTGCCCACGGAACACACGGAAGACACGGAATGAAATCAGTCCTGCCAGCCACCGCGCATTCCCACACCGGCATCTTTTCCGGATCGTTCCCCTCCGTTATTTTTTCCGTGTCTTCCGTGTGTTCCGTGGGCCAAAAAAATCCGTCCCCATGACCAAGCTCGTCGAAAAACGCACGGTGGACATGCAGATCATCGGAGACTGGGTCGAGCCCCACACCCGCGTGCTCGATCTCGGCTGCGGTCGCGGCGAACTCCTGGACTACCTCGTCCAATCGAAACACGTCTCCGCTCTCGGCGTAGACCTCGATTTCGAAAAAATCACCGCCTGCGTCCGGCGCGGCGTGCCCGCCTACCAGGGCGACATGATCGCGTGCATGACCGCGTTCCCCACCCGCCATTTTGACCGCGTCATCTGCTCCCGCACCGTGCAAGAACTCCACGCTCCCGCCGCCGTCATCGCCGAAGCCCTCCGCGTCGCGCGCTCCGTCACCGTCGGTTTCGTGAACCACGCGTTCTGGAAAAACCGCCTCGATCTCCTCGTGCGCGGACGCAAGGCCCGCAACGCCGTTTACACCACCGCCTGGGCCGAGAGCCGCCCCGCCAATCCCGTTTCCGTCGCCGACTTCGAAGATTTCTGCGCCGCGCAAGGCATCAAGATCACCCGCCGCGCCTACCTCTTGGGCGATTGGAAAACCCCCTGCCCGACCCTGCCCAATCTCCTCGCCGGCTACGCCCTCTACGACCTCACGCGCTGAGCCGCATCCTCGTTCTCTCTCCAAATCGACAATCGCACGACGCCAGGAAAAGCCGGGCTTTCAACCGAAAATCGAAACTCTAAAATCGAAAATTCTTCCCGTGCCCGCCAGTCTCCGACTCCTCTTTTTCGCTTCCCTCCTCGGCACCGCCGCCTGCGCCGCCGCGCACGTTCTTACGTTCGCCGACCTCGCCTTCTACCCCGTTCTCGTCACAGTCCCGCTACTTTTCGTCATTTTCCCCCTCGTGCTCTGGAAATTTCGCGGCATCCCGAAGAAGAATTTCTTCTCGGAAATCTTCGGAGACATTCCCCGCTGGATGAAAATGGGCGGAGCCGTCCTGCTCGTTTACACGTTCGCCAATTTCCTGCTCTGCGTCCGTCAGCTTGAGGGCGGCAACGCCCGCCGCCTTCCAGAAAACCGTCTCGTCCTCATGGCGAAGGACAAAGTCATCCACGACCTCACCCCCGCAGAATTCCGCCACGCCCAAGCCGTAGAAGTTCGCCTCATGACCGGCCACCTCTTCGCGTTCTTCGCCTTCGCCGCCTTCGCCACCCATGCCTGCTGGCTCAAATCCGGCCCCGCCATGGCCAACGCGAGCATCCGCCCGGGTTCGTAGTCCCGTCTTCCGCCGGAATCCGCTCCGCGCCTACACAACCATTCGCGACCGCCGCCGTCCTGCCGCCGTCCGCTCTCATCTCCCTTCCGCATGATTTCGTTCCGCCCACTTTACCTCACCCTCGCATTCGCGCTCACCCTCGGCACGTCCGCCGCCGAGCCCGCGCCGCCCAAGCTCGCCGTCGTCATCGCCGTGGATCAGATGCGCGCCGACTACCTCATGCGTTTCCGTCCCTATTTCGTCGAAGGCGGTTTCAAACGGCTCCTCGAGGGCGGCGCCAATTTCCAGAACGCCCACTACCGCCACGCCATCACGCTCACTGCGCCCGGCCACGCCCAGATCCTCAGCGGCGCTTTTTCCCGCGACCATAGCATCATCGCGAACGAGTGGCTCGACCGCGACTCGTGGGAAATGATCAACTCCGTCGAAGACCGCGCGAGTCCGCTCGTCGGCATCAACCCCGGTGAACTGGGCCCCGCCGCCGCCCTCGCACCGGCCCCGACCGGCCGCTCGCCGAAAAATTTCCGCACCACCACCGTCGGCGACGAACTGAAGGAACTTCACGGCGCCAAATCCAAAGTCATCTCCGTTTCCAACAAGGACCGTTCCGCCATCCTCCTCGGCGGCCACAAAGCCGACGGCGCGTATTGGGACGAGCTCGGCCGCTTCGTCACGTCCCGCTACTATCGCCCCGAACTCCCCGCGTGGGTGCTCGCCTTCAACGCCGAAAAACGCGCCGAAGCCGCCTTCGGAAAAACCTGGGATCGCCTCCTCGATCCCGCCATCTACGACAAAGTTCAGGGCCCGGATGACGTTCAGGGCGAGACCGTCAATTACGGTTTCACCCGCACCTTTCCCAAGCGCATGGACGGCGGCGCGCCCACCATCGCCCCGAAGTTTTTCGACGCCTACGACAACTCGCCCTCCACCACGGTCGCCCTGGGCGAGTTCGCCCAACGCGCCCTCGTCGAAGAAAAACTCGGTCAACACGAGGCGACCGATCTGCTCGCCGTCAGCTTCTCCCAGATCGACGCCATTGGCCACAGCTACGGTCCCGACAGCCACGAACTCATGGACTCGATGCTGCGCCTCGACCGCGTGCTCGCCGCGTTGCTCGACCGCATCGACCGCGAGGTCGGCCTGAAAAACTGCGTCGTCGTCCTCACCGCCGATCACGGCGTATCGCCCATGCCCGAACTCGCCCCCGGCCACCCGCCCGGCCGCGTGAAAGGCGCCGATCTCGACGCCGTCGGCATTCGCGCGCTCGACACCGCCTACGGCGCCCTTCCTGCCGGCGACACGTGGCTCGTCCGCGACAACGCCGCCTACCACCTCCGCCCCGCCGCCCTCGCCGCGAAAAAAATCTCCGCCCACGATGCCGCCCTCGTCCTCCAAAAAGCCTTCCGCGCCCTCCCCTCCGTCGCCGAGGCCTACACCCGCGACGAACTCCTCGCCGCACCGCCCGAAGGCGACAACGTGCTCGCGATGACGCGCCGCAGTTACAACGAAAGCCGCGGCCGCGATCTGGTCCTCGTGCTCAAGCCCTACCACTTTCTCGCCCGCGCCACCGGCTCGACGCACGGCTCGCCCTACGACTACGACACCCACGTGCCCCTGCTCTGGTTCGGCGCCGGCGTCCCGAAAAGCATCCACACCGAAAACGTCGGCGTGGATGACATCGCCCCCACCCTCTCCGCCCTCCTCGGCATCCCCGCTCCGCCCGATGCCCACGGCCGCCGCCTGTTCTGAAGGTAGGGCGGGTTATCCCTAACCCGCCGCGCCCGCCGTCTGAAGTAGGACGGGGCTCCGACCCAGCCCGCCCAGAGCCACGATCATCCCGCCCGCGAGATCGCCCCCCTGACCGCCATTGCGAGAAGCGTAGCGACGAAGCAATCCAGCTGGATCACAACCGGCGCGCCTCACGTCCCTGTCACAAAATCTCTGGCCCTGTCCTCGCTCATGCAGAACCGCCCAGGCTGCCCCGGCCGGCAATTTTTTCGCGACCGATGACTCCGTCGCCAAGCATCCGCTGCCCCGTCTGCCCACCCTTTTTCACCGCGCAGGGTTTGGCTGACGGAAGACGCGTCTCGCTCGGAAAACTGCCAAAAAATCAGGCGGGACCACGATCCAACCACCGCCGATTCCAAAACGAAAAGTGTGACCTCCTTCAGCTCGACTCTCGTGCCCCACCGCTAGGCCGGCCTGCGCGGTGATAAAAGCTAAAGAACTAACAAAACACGGTCGAACCCTTTGGCTCAGCGCCAAGGGATAAAATATTCTCGCGGGGATATTCCGTTATTCTTCCAGCACCGCCGGCTGCGTTTTCGCCGACGCCTCGTCGGTCGCCGCCCATGGAGCCCCAGCGTCAATCCACACGCGCAGGCGTTCGATTTCGGCGGCGGTGAGACCGGGATATTTTTCGCGCCGGTCCAGCGGAGGCATTTCGAGATCCTCGATCTTGCCCGCGACATAGTGGATCAGCGTGCTCTGGTCAGCGCGGCCCGGGGCGATTGCCGGCTCGCCGCTCGCACCGCCCTTGAGCAGGAGGTCGCGCGACACCATCGTGAATCCGCCGCGTTGCTTTTTGTCCCCGTGGCAATCAGCACACGAGCGATCAAACAACGGCCGGATGTCGCGCGCGAAATCGATCTTCGCCGCCCCGGCGGTGGGCGCGCTGGGCAATACCACGGCGTTTTGCTTGGACTCCGCTGCGGGCGACTTCGTATACGCGGCCATCATCTCCTTCGCCGTCGGCGCTGGCGCCGCGGGCTTCACCGGCTCGATCGTGAAGAGCAGCGCTATCGCGGCCCAAGCGGTCGCTCCTGCGGATATCCACTGGTCTTTGCCGTGGGGAAACTGGCCGTCGAAGTGCGGCTGAAACGGCCACGTGCGGCTCTTCACCCACCACGAGCCGTCCTCGAACTGCGTGCGCAGCAGAAACGCCACGCCGCGCTGGTAGACCGCGTCGGTCGGCTTCATGCCGGAGGCCTCGTGCAATGCGTAGAGCGCGCTGCCCGTCGCCCACGCATCGCTCGCGAGCCCGGGCAACTGCGCCCAGCCGCCATCCGGCCGCTGCGAGCGCTTGAGGCGCTCCGCGGCGGCCACGCTGCCGCTCGCCGGCACGCCGCTCCAGTGCAGGCCGAGCAGTTGAAAGACCGCCTCGTTGTGCGTCGCGGGCGTCCGGGCCGCGAGCCAGCGGGCCGAGCGGGCCTGCGAGGCCGCGACCTCGCGCGCGAGCGCGGCGGGCGGATAGTCGCGCACCGCGAGCGCTGCCCAAGCCGTGGCGATCACTGGGCCATCCTCCATCGGCGGACGGCGATCAAAGCCGGCCCAGGAGCCATCGGGCTGCTGCACGCGCAAGAGGTAGCGGATCAGCGCGTCGGACATTTCATCGGGCGCAAAGCGAGCCGCCTTCAGGCCAAAAAGACCGTAGCCGATGCTCACCATCGGATCGGGCACGGGCTGCGTCATCTGCCGGGCGTGCTCGGCCCGGCTGTTCCACCGCGCGGTCAGCACCTCGTGCTGCCGGCCCTCCGCCGCATCGTCCACGCGCAGGCCGCGCTCGCGCGCCAGCTCAAACGCGACCGCCGGCAAATCCTGCTGGTGGCACGACGTGCATTTCGCCTGCTGCACAAAGGCGTTGTCCAAAAACGCCCCGGAGCCGCGCGCCAGCAGATCAAGCGTGGGCTGGAGCCGCTCGCGGGCGAGCGCCCCTCGGGCCGACGGCGTGGGTGGCACGGCCCGGTCGGGTATTTGCCGCACGCGAGCGGGCTCGGGCGCTTTCGCTCCCGCTTCCCGGAGGTAGCGGACGAGCGGCGTGTCGCTGCCGGCGAACCCGGCGAACGACAGCGCAGTGGCACCCGAGTCGTTGGCCGCATTCACGTCGACGCCCTTGGCGACCAGCGCCTGCGTCACGGACGGATCGCCGGTGTCGTTGTAAGCCGACCACACCATCGGCGGCATGCCGTGGCCGCGCGGAGAACGCAGGTGCAAGTCCGCGCCCAGCTCGATGAGCAGGCGCGCCGCCTCGGGATGGCCGCCGTAAAGGGCGAGGTTCAGCGCATGGCCGGCAAAGCCATCGCTGTGGTTGAGATTCGCCCCGCGGGCCGCTAGCAGGCGCACGAGCTCGGCATCCCCGAGCCACGCCGCCGACTGGAGCGCGACGGAGACCGACTGCGGATTTTTCGCCGCGCCCCGCGCGATCAGCAAACCGACGGTGCGGCGATCCCGCGCTTCGACCGCGCGGCTGAGCATTATTTCCTGCCCCGGCTGCTTGACGGCATGCACATCGGCGCCCGCCTCGAGGAGCAGACGCGTCGCCTCAAACGAGTCCGCCTGCGACACCGCGGCCATCAGCGGTGTGTTCTTCAGCGTGGAGACCGCGTTGGGATTCGCGCCGCGCGCCAGAAGCGCGCGCACGATCTCCGCGTGACCGGCGCCGTAGAGAAGCGGCGTGGCCTCGGCGGCGTTCCTCGCGTCCACTTCCGCGCCCGCTGCCAGCAACGCCTCCACGGCGGGCTGATCATGGTTTAAGGCGGCGAAATGCAGTGCGGTATTACCAGCGGCGTTGCGGCCGTTTAGGTCCGTTTTGGACTGCAACAGCGCCCGCCACTCGGCGGCATCGCCCATCCGCACGGCACCCATCAGCGCAGGCACCGGGGCGTCAGCCGCCGTGAGTGAGGCACCGGAGAAAATCGTCATTAAGACTACCAGCTGCACGCGGCCTGCCCGCCATAGTTTGGTTTTCATTTCATTTTCAGGGTTGAGCGGGGACGCTACGCTGCTCGCAAAACCTTCAGCGTGCCACGGCTGCGCGTCAGAGGATCAGAGAAAATGTCAGCCACAATGATTTTGTGGCCGAGCCCGATCGCGGCTCCCACGCCAACGTGGAACAGCGCGCCGAGCCAAAAGGGCCGAGCCAAAAGGGTTCGGCCGTATTTTGTTAGTTTTCCAGCTCGCACCACAAAGCCGAACCTCTTTTCGGCGGCGCCCCCTCGGCTTCGGCACCACCCGGAAGCCAGCGGCGTCGACGACATCGCCTCCTCCCTTTCGGCACTCCTCGGCGTCCCCGCCCCACGCCCTCGGCCGCCGCCTGTTTTGACGGTAGGGCGCGACCGCCGGGCGCGCCGTCCGAGCCTCCGCCCCGAGCTCCCCCGTAGCTGCGAACGCCAGCGAGTGATTCCGCGTCCACCTCTCGGCCCTGCCCCTGTTAAACTTCCACGCATGACCCTGGCGGCCCTTGCTCACCTTCACGGCACAGCGGAAGCTTTTACCCAACTATGAAAGCCGCCGCCTCCGATCCCCGCGCCCCGCGCATCCTCGCCTACCTCAACCTCAAGCTCCGCGAGATCGGCCAGCCCGGCGTCGCCCTTCCCGCCGATGACGACGTCGCCGCCCTCATCGGCAATTTCCTCGCCCTTAGCCGCGAGAAGGACCGCGCCCTCGCCCGCCACTTCTGCCCCGTCGATCAGCGCATCCAAAATTTCCTCTTCGACTACCTCGGCGAAGTGACCACCGAAATCCCCCGCCTGCCCAACACCACCCTCGTGCTCGACCGCCCCGGCCTCGCCCGCGCCCTCTCGCTCCCGCCGAGCCGCGACGAGCACCACAGCCCCATCCTCACCTCCTACCGCGTGCTCCAGGGCGTGCTCCACAACCCCAAGAGCGACCGCCGCACCACCCAGGGAATCTTTCACGTCACCGAGGGCGGCCTGCCCATTCCCAACGATAAAAAAGGCGTGCCGCCCGCCGTCTTCGCCCGCCTCCTCGCCCACGCGCTCCACCCGCCCGCCGATTTTCTCCGCCTGCCCTTCACCGCCGCCGAGCCCGCCCAGGCCGAGACCTTCGTCTCGCTCCACCTCCGCCCCGTCGTCGTCCCCGCCGTGCCCGGCTTCACCCCCGAGCGCGCCATGGAAACGCGCCTCTTCGTCCCCGGCGCCCTCGTCGCCAACCTCGATTTCGTCGAAAGCATCTTCGGCAACGCCGGCGATCCCCACCTCCCCGAAAACGACGCCGCCCTCGATCCCGAGCACTGGACCGGCCACACCGGCTGCATCATCCTCGCCCCGCATCTCAACGGCCTGAAGAAAAAGGATCTCGGCCTCCCCGCCTTCGCCGACGCCACCGAGCGCCAACGCCGCGACGGCATGTGCTGGCAGTCGCAGGACGAGCCCTACAACGACGGCGGTGCCTTCAAGCTCACTGCCCGCGATGCCTCGGGCGTCATCGTCACGCTCATTTCCGACAACTATTTCGGCTACTGCAAAAAAGAGGTGAAGACCCAGATCAGCTTCGCCGCCAATCTCCTCGGCCGCGCCGAGGAAGAACACGCCGGCGGCGCCATCGTTTTCCCCAGCTACGATCTCGGCGAGCACTTCCAACTCAGCACCTACGTCCCTATCGTCGATCACTCCTTCGCGGACGCCCTCGCCCTCCTCGGCGACCGCGCCGCCCTCCAACCCGGCGGCTGGGCCGAGGACCGCACCTGCCCCGGCATTTACTACGTCCCCGCCGACGCCGCCTTCGACCTGCGCACCCAGACCATCGCCTGGCACGACTCCGCCGCCACCGGCCCCGCGCTGAAACTTCTCCCCGGCCACACCTACGTCCTCCCCTCCGGCTACAAAGTCGAAATGGTCAAACCCGACGACGGCCGCCGCTGGCGCCTCCGCGGCACCACCGCCGAAGGCCTCCTCTGCCACAAACCCTGCACCGTCTCCGGCGGCGGGAAATCGGAAATCTCAAAGTCCATCGCCGACGCCACCTTCACCGGCACCGTCTTCGTGGACGACCTCGCGCGCGACCTCGACTTCGTCGATGCCATCCTCCGCCGCGATTTCGGCGACCGCTTCAAAGACCCCGCCGCCAACAAACCCCGCGGCCGCACCATCCTCAGCCCCGCGCGCTCCCTCGGCTCCGTCATCAAGCTCCTCAGCCCCGGCCCCGATTACACCGATGCCTACAACACCTGGCTCGCCACCATCCCTCTCTATATCCGCGACCTCGTCCTCACCGTCAAACGCCTCCACCGCCCCGAGTGGGGCGACGACTGGAAAAAACAATTCAGCGTCGATTCCATCAACGCCCGCCCCGGCAACGAACTGAAATACCACCGCGCCAAACTCCTCACGCATTACCTTCGTATCGGCTTCGCCCGCGACGGCGGCTGGCGCACTTTTACGCTGCGCAAAGATTTTCTTCCCGCCGAAAAAATCCAAGTCGAGGACGACATCACCGCCTCCGTCGTCGCCCCCCGCACGAGCGTGCCCGGCCTCCCCGCCAGCGCCACCGCCGGCTCGTTAAAGTTCGTCCACAACTGCGAACTCCGCCTCTTCCAACGCCCCGACGACGCCATCATCCGCGGCTACGACAAACGCACCGAGCGCGACTTCAGCGGCACCGGGATTTTCTTTTCCAACTACGAGCCCCTCACCCACGCCCAAGCCCGGACCATCGTGGACGACACCCTCGGCTTCGAGTCGTTCACCGAGCCCATGCGCGGCAACTTCAACGGCTTCCTCGCCGCCGGCCAACCCGCCTTCCTCGCCTCCCCCGCCCACCCTCGGCTCGTGGACGGCAAGCCGTCGAAAAACCCGCGCTACCTCCAGGACCGCCTCGACCTCGACGACCCCCGCGCCACCTACCTCGCGCGAACCGGCGCGCGCCTCTACCGCCGCCTCCCCGCCGATGCGCCCGTGCCTTTCCCCGTCGGCGCCGTCCTCATGGGCCGCCGCCTCAATCCCCCCGAGCCCGGCGTCCGCCCGCTCTGCGTCTTCGGCCCGATCCATTATCAAGAAGTGCCCGAGGCGTTCATGGATTTGATCGCGAGCCTCACCGGCAAATCCCCCTCGACCACCGGCGCCGGCTCCGAAGGCGCGCTCACCAAAGGCCCGTTCAACGCGCTCCCGCCCATCTACGATCTCAACGCCGCCTTCGTCTCCTTTGTCCTCACCGATCTCCCGATCTTCTGCTCCGCCGCCGGCTGGGTCGGCCCGCGCCTCCGCGTCGATCACGACATCAGTCTCCTCGTCCCGGAGATCTGGTGCCGTATGTCGCCCGAGGAACGCACGCCCGCCTACCTCATCGCCCACGGCTACCTCGAGCGCTGCACCGATCTCGAAGTGAACGGCCACCGCGTCCTCGCGAGCCGCCTCGGCTGGCGCATCACCGCACGCTTCGTCCAAACCTTCTGCGGCCGTGTCCTCAGCCACCCGAGCACGATCTTCGAGGAAGACCTTCTCCAACCCGAGAAACAGGACGCCACCGTCTTCGCCGAAGGCGTCGAAAACATCGTCGGCGCGATGCGCGAAGCCGCCGCCCACTACTTCGCCGACGGCTCCATCGATCAAGCCGTGCCCCCGCTCCGAGCGCTCCTCCACCTCATGCGCGACGGCACTTGGGAGGGTCGCGGCGCCGATGACCCCGCGTTCCGCGCCCTCTTCACCTGCGAGGCACTCCTCGCGAGCCCCTGGTATCGCGCCCGCCTGGAAGCCCAGCGCACGATGGACGAACACCTCGCCACCCGCCACGTGCAGTATCTGGAAAAATTCCTCACCCGCGCCAACTACGCCGACGTCGCCGCGCGCCTCGACATCACGTCCCGCCTGACCCGCCTCCAAGCCACGGTCCGCGCAACGCGCACCACCGGCTACATCGAAACCCTCACCGGCACCCTCGGCGTCGACCCCAGCATCGTCGCCGCCCTCCCCAAGACGCCGGCCTGATGGTCAGCCTGAGGTGCGCCGCGCACTCGCCGTCCACTTCGTCGAACACCTCGGCCAACAGTTTGCCGCACTTGACACGCTACGCCATTGGCGCACACATCAAAGCGTGGAATTCGTGCGTTTTCCCACCTTCGAAAAGACTGCGGCCGACCTCCTTTCGGAAGCGGACATTTTGGAGCTGGAGCTCGCACTCGCCGCCCGCCCCGACGCAGGCGACCTCATTCCCGGCGGCCGCGGCCTACGCAAACTGCGTCGCTCCGCCAAAGGTCACGGCAAACGGGGTGGCGCCCGTGTCATTTATTATCACGTCAGTTCCGAGCATCTCATCCTCTTGATCGTCGCCTACGCCAAAAACGCGCGGGAAGACCTTGATCGCAAACAACTGCAGCTTCTCTCCGCTCTCGTTAAATCCGAATTCCCATGAAAGACGCCGATTTCAAAAACCTCCTCCAAGGCATCCGCGAAGCGGGCGCCTATCTCCGCGGCAACAAAAAGGCTGCGTCGCGCGTGGATCACATTGCTCCCGAGTCGGTGGCCGCGATCCGCGCCAAACTTCGGCTGAGCCAGACCGAATTTTCCACCGCCTTCGGCATCAGCCCCGCAACTTTGCGTAACTGGGAGCAAGGCCGCCGTCAGCCCACGGGAGCCGCTCGCGTGCTCCTGCGCGTCGCCGCCAAACACCCAAAGGCCGTGCTCGAAGCCGTAGCATAATGCGTTTCTGGGATTCGCCCGCTTGAAACGCCGTCCGGGCGATTGGGCAGATCATTTGTTTCGTGACTGAAGCGAGTCACCCCCACCGTTTCCGCAAAACTGACAGCTAAGATATGAAAGTCTACGATCCGGTCCCGGCCAATGGATTCCAGTATCTCAACACGGTCTCGCACCTTGACCTGCTCCGTCTGAACAAAATTTCGGATGCCTCACCTCTTTCAGCTTCTTGGAGACCAATTCCCGTGAAGCTAAGAACCGAAGACTCATTCAGTCGCAAAAAACTATCAGATTCGGACGCTCCAAGCTATTTTCCCGGCAGTTTGGCGCTTTCATAAAAAGCACGCGTTGCTCTGGCTCCTTTTTGGAAGGCGGATGGAGAATTCTTAGGACTGGAATGCGAACAGGGAGCTTTCTCAGTGTTCAATACTACCCGCTTTGTGAATGCCCTGATTGAGTCAGAAAGCGAAATCCGAAGATACGCCTCTGGCCACGTCATGCACATTACGGAGCATGCTTTCGATGAGTCAAAATTGGCGGGAGTGTTCTGCTTCAGGATACCAAATTTCGCCCGAAGCCGGACCTATCTAACCGACTCAGCCGTGAAGGCATGGAGAGATGCTGGCCTTCGCGGATTGGATTTCAGGCTGCTTTGGAGCAGCGGGGATTGATTTAATTCGCCAAAAAAACTACACCTTAAACGTTGTTATCACTGCAAACGCCGCCTCACGTCTTCCGGTGCCAACAGGCTTTCCGGTTTGGCAAGCGCCTCGGCGTAGCGGCGATTCAACTCTACATTTTGGGCCGACGACGGCTCGGAAGCCTTTTCGGCGTGCATCACCAGAAAATCCGCCAACACCAACTGCTCCTGCGGCGAGAGCTTGCTGAGTTCGGCCTGTAACTGCACGAGCGACCTAGCATCACCGTGGTAGCGGACCCAACTTCTGGCAAGCGGGCTTGCCAGCCGGTGATCTTAAAACCGGCGACTGCGCAACGGTGCCGAGTCCGCCACGTCGCAGCCAACACGAGCAGAAAATTTTTCATTCCGTGAATCCGGTGCGCCCACATCGCCGAACAACCGATGTCCATCACCCCGGTTCGCGGGGCGCAAAACCAAGAAGTGATTTTTCAACCGCCGGCTTTTGCTGTCACGGCTCTTTGAAAAATTTTCCGCCGCACCAAATCCTGCTCGCCCCGCGCCGCCATCTTGCTGCTAGTGGGCGGAAATGAAATTCGCTTTGGTCGAGGATCAAGTGATGTTTCGCAGCCTGCTGCGCCGCCTCCTAGTCGTCGAATGCAAGGGCGAGGTCGTGCTGGAGGCCGGCTCGCTGGCCGAGTTGCGCGCGAACATGGCGGTTCTCGCTAAGGTCGATTTGCTCCTGCTCGATATCCGCCTGCCCGATGGCGACGGCATCGACTTCCTGGAGGATCTGACCGCGCAGCATCTCTCTGTGCCGGTGCTCCTCCTCTCCTCCTCGTGCGAGGACTACATCGTGCATCGGGTGAGCCGCAGTTTCGTGCAGGGCTTCGTCCACAAAGACGAGGAAACCAAAGTCCTGCTCACCGCCGTGCAGATCATCACGGCGGGAGGGACATTTTTCAGTCCGCGTTTCACCGAGCGAAAACGCGCGTTGCAGGGCGAAAAAGAGTCATTCGAAAAGAAACTCTCTGCGCGCGAACAGGAAATCCTCAGCTACATCGGCGCAGGATTCAGCGATGCCGAGGTCGCCGCGAACCTGGGAATCAGCGCGAGCACCGCGCAAACCCATCGCCGCAACATCATGGAGAAACTCGATCTCCACAGCGCGCAGGAAATTCTAGCCTACGCGATGAAGACGGGCTTCACCACACCTGATCGCCTGAAGTGAAGTGCGTCGAAAGGTGTCCCGCTCGCCCGTAGCCGCGAGCGCCAGCGAGTGGATGCCCCGTCAGTGTAAGGCCGCCGCTCGTCGGCGTGCCGAGGTCGGCGATCAGCACCGTTTCTACGCGGATGCATGTTTCCGAAAAAACCTACGCGCGCATCAGCCGCTCGATCGCCGAAATAAACGCCTGCGCGGGCTCGCCCCGCTCCAACGCCCCTTCCAACAACTCCAGTTGCTCCGCCAAATCGATTTCGCTGTGCATCCGGCAGAGATTGTTGAGCCGATGGGCCTGATCGGCGGCGCGCTTGCCGTCGTTTGCGGCCAGCTTTTTCACCTCGCTCCAAAGCTCTTCGATGGCCGCGGGGCGGCTCGCCGGTTTTGCCACACGAATGGACGATTCGAGTGAGATGGTCGTGAGCTGGCGATCACCCCAGCTGGCGAGTGTGGTGCGGAGTTTCTCGAGCGTGATCGGCTTGCTGATGAAGCCCGCCATGCCGGCCGCGAGACATTCGTCGCGACGTTCACGCGTGGAGTAGGCGGTCACCGCGAAGACCGCGGGCTTCGGCACCGGGCACAACTGCAGAATCTTCTTCGTGAGTTCGACGCCATTGGTGTCGGGCAACCGGTAGTCGGTGAGGATGATATCGTAGCCGTTTTCCCGAGCGAGGCGGATGGCCTCCGCCCCCGTTGTGGCCCAATCGACGGTGTAGTTCATCTTCGCAAGAATGTCGCCAAGCACGATGCGGTTGTAGTCCTCGTCCTCGATCGCGAGCGCCCGCGCCGGCAGCGTCGGATGCGGATGGGAAGGCACCGACTGGACGTGGATGGCGACGCCCACTTTTTCAAAAGGCACGTTCAGATAAAATGTCGTCTCGCCGTTGGTGCTGACCGCGCCCACTTCGCCGCCCATCGCCTCCGCGTAGCGCTGACAGATCGCCAGCCCCAAGCCCGTGCCACGGATGTTGCGCTCGATCGCATCGTCCCCGCGCGCGAAACTTTGGAAGAGCGCGTCGAGTTTGTCCTTTTCGATCGTCGGCCCCGAACTCGTCACGCTCAACATGAGGCGGATGCCTTCGCCCACCGGCGTGAGAATCGTGCTCACGCGCGCGCCCGGAGGAACGCCGTATTTGAGGGCGTTGTTGAGATAATTGGCAAAAATCTGGCGCAACTTCGCGGCATCGCCCCGCAGGCTCACGCCAGCCGGTGTCCGATCAAGAAACGTGATCGCCGTGCCGCCGGGATCGACGCTGACCGCGGCGGCTTCGAGGGTGTCAAACAGATCGAACGTCGTTTTCTCGATAGCGATGCGGCGCGCCTCGATTTTGGAAAAATCCAGGATGTCATCCACGGTGGCGCGCAGTTGCTCAGCGCAACTGTGCAGCAGACGGAGATGGCTGACCTGACGCTGGAGCACGGGTTGCTCACGCAGGATGTTCACGAGACCGATGACGCCGTTCATCGGATTGCGGATCTCATGCGACATCGAGGCGACGAACTCGCTCTTCGCGGCGCTGGCCTCCGCGAGCTCGCGCGTGCGCTCGGCGACGATCCGCTCCAACTCAAGATTGCGCTCGCGGATTTGATGCGTGCGCAGGCGATAGACGAAAAACGACAGTAGCCCGACCCCGAGTGTATAACCGCCAAAGGCCACCCGCGAAAGATACCACGGCGCGAGCACGGTAAACGTGTGCCGCTCCACCGCTCCCGTGTGGCCAAGATGCGTGGCGCGGACTTCCAGGGTGTAGTCGCGCGGAGACAGCGAGAGATAGGCGACGTTTTCGCCCGCCTTGGTCGGCACCCAACTCGTTTCCGTCGGCAGCAAGCGTCGCTCAAACGCCGGCCGCTCGCCGAATTCATCGTAGGGCAACGTGCCGCTGAACGTGAGACTGTTCTTCTCCGCCGTTAACTCCACCGGCGGCTCCGCCCGCGTGGTGTCGGCACCCGTCTGCGGATCTTGGAACGTGAATTGAAGTCGCGGCGCGGCGAGCCGGTAGGCGGGTTTCAATTCAGCCGTTTCGAGTTCAAGAATATTGTTGCCCGCGCAGATCGTCAGCGTGCCGCTGGCGGCCGAGAGATATTGCACGCCGGGCAACTGCGTCAGGCCCTTCGCTTCAACGGTCTCCCACGAAACCCCGTCACCCTCCCGCCGCAGCCGCCCCAACCGCCAGTGCCCGGCCTGTTCGCCGATGAGCCACATCGTTCCGTTCCCCGTGGTCGCGAGCCGGGGCGACCGCAAACCCGCGGTGTTTTTCACCACCTTGAGCTGCTCGCCAAAACTGACGCTCTCGGAATTCGCCACAATGAGCGTGTCGCCAAAACGATGAACCGAGCTGACGGCATTTTTCGGGAGTGACGCAAACTTGGCAAAAGCCAACGGCGATACGACCGGCGAGCGGTGCAGTTCGCCCGTGATCGTCGTGGCCCAGACCGTCGCACCCACAACTGTTAGGCTGGAAACTTCATCACGCGGATTCTTCAACAGTTCGGTCCGGCCAGTGGGACAATCAACGCGGTAGAGCCTTTCTCCTGAAGTCGCGAGTAACGAGCGGTCGGGTAATTCGACAATCGCTTCAACAGCAGAACCGGGGACGGAGAAAAGCTTTCCGCCTACTGAGAACTCCCCCCAGTATCCAGTCGCAGGACCGTGCGAGGTTTGCACATAGGCAAAAACCCTGGGACGGCGTTCGGCTCGATTGTTCTGCGATACAAACTCAGACCGATCTTCGTAATTGATTAAAAGCCCTCCAACTCGGAACGCCGAGAGGGGAAATTCTCGAGTCGGACGAATGAGCCCGAAGCGAAAAGATTCGAGCAAAGCAATCCCTCGGCTGGTTCCAACCCACAGGCGCCCTTCTCTGTCCGCTGCCGCATGGGCTGCCGCCGGCGACGGCAAGACCCCGGATTGCCCGACAACGGCATATTCAGCCGAACCCGGATCGACCAGAATCAATCCTTTGTTATATGTCGTGATGGCAATGAGGTCCTCCCAAAGCGCGACTGAGGTGTATAGAAAGCGATCGCCCTCGGTATTTAGACGCATGATCGGTTGGTAGCGGTCTCCCTGTTTGCGGTTAATATCTCGTGCCATGACGTAACCCGGCACGGTGCCAACCCATACACGGTCGGTCTCATCTTGGAGCGGATTCTCCATGGGTAGCAATTTGCCGTCTTCCAGCATCCATGGTCCGTTGATCCTGTTGGTTACAACCAACTTTCCATCCAGATTATGGAGGAACAGGCGACTGGGATTCGGGAGGTCCACAGTTTTGGCCGAGCCCCGTGCAAAATCTATAAACCAGACATGATCTTTAGTGGTAGCTATGAGGGTGGCCTCTCGCCGCGCCATATACCAAATATCACCGGCCTCGGCTAAGCCGGGGACATGCAGCTTCTCGTAACGACTTTCACGATGGAGAGGGAGTTTCATGCGGCCGATTTCATTCGTCGATCCGACCCAAAGGGTATCGCCATCGACCAGCAGCGAACGAATACCAGTCGTGCGTGACTGCGGGAGAAACTCCCAGTGCCCACCTTGGAAATAGCCGACGCATTCACCACCAGCAATTACCTGCCCGTCACCCGCCACTACCACCTGTGAAATGCCCACCTCGCCTTGCATCAGGTCGGGGCCGAAAATAGCCGACAACGGTGAAGCTCCCGCTTCAAGAGCCAGCACAGGTGCTGACACGCCAACTATGAGGCCCAAGAGGGCCATACCTTTAAAAAGGTAGTGCATTACGCGAGAGATAGGTAAGCGACGAGATAGCGAGAAAACTTGGGAGCGGTTATCGTGGCGGTCTTATGAAAAAGTCCTTCTCGCTCATTCTGGCCATGGTTTCTACCTTGTTGTTGATCGCTGGTGCAACTCAGGCCGCCGAAAAACTTGATCCGTTGGCTCAAGGAAACAAACCACAGGGAGCCGATGCCTTCGCTCGCTCGTCAGGCATGCCTTGTGAGATCGTTCCCGACGAAGGTTAATAAACACGTTTCGCCCACTCCCCATGTTCAGCCTCGCCGCGATCAACTACCGTCAGATTCTCGCGACCTCAGGAGGTCCGATCGACCGCGTCTGCACGGGGACGATCGATGTGTTGGGTCGGCAGGAGCCGCAGGCCGTCGCCTACCTGAAACCGGGCCTGATCCGCGGCAAACCGTCGATGAGCGTTTATGGCAACGCCGACGGCACCGGCTCGAATCGTTCCGCCCAGGTCGCCCGTCACATGGCGATTTCCGAGGCTCTGGAGCGCTGGGCATTTTATGAGACCTCGCAGGGCGACGAGGCCGCGAAGCACGGCTTCGACTTGGATAATTCCACCAACGGCATGGCCGCATTCCCCGGTCTGTTCAAAGCGCAGGCCCGCAAGCGCGCCTACCACGAAGCCCTCGAACGCTGGGCGCTCATCTCGTGGTGGTCGGGCCATATGCGCGCCAAGTTGGTCGGCGACGCGATGTTTGGCGTCACCGCGCTGCGGCTCGAACACAGCGCGAAGTTTGGCGAGGTCGCCGTGCTTTTCCGCCGCTCTGCGGCAGGGCATGTCAGCTACGGTTATTCTGCGGGTTCGACCTTCAGCACGGCCGTCGCGCGGGCGGCGGTCGAACTTGCGCGCAACGAATTTGTCGTGAGCTACTACAAGCTGCGCAGCGTCGCCCAAGAGGTGCCGAACTGTTTTGAACGCCGTTGCCTGTATTTTGCCGGCGAAGAGGGACACGGCGAATTCCTGCGCCGCGTGTTCGACCGCAAACCGCGCCGTGAGGCGGAGTGGTCCGTGAAATTCGACGGCGAAGTCGCCGGCGCGTGGTCCAAATACGCGACCGTCTGGCGCGTGCTTCCCGAAATGCCCTCGCGCGAGTATCTCGATCCCAAGAGTTCGTTTTTCTTCTGGTGAGCCATGTATGACCTGATTTTACAAAAGCTTCGCGCCTGCCTCGCGCAGGAAGATCGCGAGGCCGCACTGGAACTCGTCCGCTCCGCCAGCGCGGCCGGAGTCATCCAGCCGCGCGACGCCGTCGAGTTGATGCTCGCCGTTCGCTACGGCACCCTCGAGCTGATGATCGCCGCCGTCGATGCGCTGCGCAGCGGTGTGCCGGGCAGCTATCGCTACATTCCCACTGCGGATTATGCCGCAGCTTGAAGACACCCTGCTGCAGGCACTGATTGAAGAACGCCGCCTCTCTGAAGAGCGCGCGCTCATCCCGGGCCTGATGCAACACGACCTGGCGAACGTGCTCACGCAGGTGTCGCTGGCTTCCGAATTTATTGACCGTGGTCCCAACAGCGCCGCGCGCGAAGAGGCCGCGCGCGAAGTCCGCGGCGGCATCAAGCGCATGGCCGATCTGCTCTCGGGCATGCAGTTCCTCTATCACACCCGTGGCGGCGTCACCGACTACACGCGCGGCGATCTGGCCGCCTTCATCGCCGATCTCACCAAAGAGCCGGGCGTCTGGCCCGCCGGCGCGCCCATCACCCTCGAGTTGCCGGCGGCCCTGCAGTGCTTGTTTTCACCGACCCTTGTGCGGCCCGCCTTGGTCAACCTCATCGGCAACGCCGTCGCCTATTCGCAAGGCACCTGGGTGCGCGTGCGCCTGTCGCCCATCAACCGGGAGCGGTGGCAGATCGCGGTGGCCAACGGCGGGCCGGGCATTCCCGTCGGCCACCTGCCCTACCTCTTTTCAATCGGACGCCATGCGGGCACCCCCGTGAAATCCAGTCGCTCGGGATTGGGCCTCTACATCGCGCGCATGTGCGTGCGCAGGCACGGCTCCACCTTGCGAGTGCGCACCCGCCCGAAGCTCACCGTTTTCTCATTCGCCCTCCAAGGCTCGCCGGACACAGGCCGCGCGCATTGACGTTACCCCATAGGGTCTGGGACGCAGCGCGCAGCTATCCAAGTCGGTTGTAGCCCACGAGGACGCATCGGCGACCGCCACCGAGACCAGGACTCACCGCGCCAGTGACTCCGCGCGCTGCGTGTGTTGCTGCTCCAAGCTCCCGCAAACGAGTTCGCAGAGTTCAAAGACCGACTTGTCCCCGATGCCGTAGAAGACCTGCAGGCCCTCTTTGCGCCGCGTCAGCACCCCCGCGTCCATCAACGTCTGCAGGTGCCGCGAGACGTTCGCCTGCGTGCCGCCGCTCAACTCGACCAGCGTGCCCACGCTCTTCTCGCCGTCGAAGAGGGCATGCAACAGCCGCAGCCGCATCGGCTCCGCCAACGCCGCAAACCGGCGCGCGATCAGCCCCAGCGCTTCTTCCGTCATGACTCGTGGTTTCTTCGCCATGGCCACACCCAAGCACGGCCTTGACATTATTTCAAGCATATGCTCATATGCTCATACAGTAATCAGCAAACCCAGCGTCCCTCCATGAAAACCGAATCCTTCATCCGCATCCTCGCCGGCTCCATGATCCTTGCGAGCATCGCGCTTACCCGCTTCGTCGATCCGCGTTGGTGGCTCTTCACCGCCTTCATCGGCCTCAACCTCATCCAGTCCGCCCTCACCGGTTTCTGTCCGCCGACCTTCGTCCTCGAAAAACTCGGCTGGATCGACGCCGACAACCGCATCCGTTTCGGCGGCGCACCACGTCGGTGAACTCCGGTCCGATCACCATGCGCTCGCTCCCCTCCGTTCTCGTTGCCGCCGTCCTGCTGTTCGCCGGTTGCAGCCGCCACAACCGCCCGGCCACCGCCCCTGTGTCGGACCCGGTGAGCGTGCGCACCGCCCGCGTTGAATCCGCCACACTCCCGCTTACGCAAACGCTCACCGCCACCGTCCGCCCGCTCGAGCGCGCGACCCTCGCCGCCCGCGTCATGGGCGCTGTGACCGACGCCCAATTCACCGTCGGCCAGAACGTCAAAGCCGGCGAACTCCTCTTTACGCTCACCGCTGCCGAGGTCCCCGCCCGACTCGCCCAAGCCCGCGCCGCCCTAGGCCAATCCGAGCGAGAGGCCGCCCGCGAAGCCGCCCTCGTGCAACAAAACGCCACCGCCGCCGACACCGCCCTCGCCGCCGAAGACCGCCGCCGCATCGCCGCCGCCGCCGTCAACGAAGCCGAGGCCCTCCTCGCTTACACGCGCATCACCGCACCCTTCGCCGGCACGATCACCCAAAAATTAGTCAACTCCGGCGACCTCGCCGCCCCCGGCACGCCCCTCCTTGTCGTCGAAGCCTCCGATCACCTCCGCGCCGAGGTTCAAGTCCCGGAAACCTTCGCCGCTCTTCCTCTCGGCACCTCCGTTCCAGTTCAACTCACACCCGAAGTCGCGCCCATCGCGGCCACCCTCGTCGAGTTCTCCACCGCCGCTGACCCTACCACCCGCACCCGCCTCGCCAAACTCGCCCTCCCTCTCACCTCCGCTGCCCGCTCCGGCCAATTCGTCCGCGTCCTCTGGCCCGTCGGCGAGACCACCGCGCTGCTCATCCCGTCCTCGGCCCTCACCACGCTCGGCCAAATGGAACGCGTCTTCGTCGTCAGCGCCGACGTCCGCGCCCAACTCCGCCTCGTCAAATCCGGCGCCGTCACCGGCGACCGCGTCGCCATCCTCTCCGGTCTCACCGCCGGTGAAGCCGTCGTGCTCGCCCCTGCCGCCACCCTCCGCGACGGCCAACCCGTCACTCTCCAGCCGTGAGCTCGCCCGACTCAATTCCACCCGCTCCCGCCGAGCCGGCCGGCTCCCCCGCGACCTACGGCCTCGCCGGTCGCCTCGCCGCGGTCTTCGCGACATCGAAGCTCACGCCCATCGTCGTCCTCGCGTCGATTCTGCTCGGCGTGTTCTCGATCTTGATGCTCCCCCGTGAGGAGGAGCCGCAGATCAACGTCCCGATGATCGACGTCTTCAGCGCCCTCCCCGGCGCCACGCCCGCCGAGGTCGAAAACCGCCTCACCCGCCCCCTCGAAAAACTCCTCTGGGAAATCCCCGGCGTCGAATACCTCTACTCCACCTCCAGCCCCGGCCGCAGCGCCATCATCGTCCGCTACAAGGTCGGCACCGAGATCGAGCCCGCCCTCGTCCGTCTCAACCAGCGCCTCCAGGCCAACCTCGACCGCCTCCCCCTCGGCGCCGCCGCGCCGCTCGTCAAGCCGCGCACCATCGACGACGTCCCCATCCTCGCCCTCACGCTCTCCAGTTCCACCCACGACCACCTCGCTCTCCGCCGTCTCGCCCACCAGGTCGAAGACGCCCTCAAGACTGTCCCGCAGGTCGCCGAGACCACCATCACCGGTGGCGTCCGCCGCGCCGTCCGCGTCCAACTCGACTCCGCCGCCCTCACCGCACGCGGCCTCACTGTCGCCCAACTCGCCCCCGCCCTCCAAGCCGCCAACCGCTCGCTCCAGACCGGCTCGCGCCCGTTCGCCAACACCGAGTTCCTCCTAGAAACCGGCACCTTCCTCCGCGACCCCGCCGATGTCGGCGCCGTCGTCGTCGGCACCCACGCCGGCACACCCATCTATCTCCGCGACGTCGCCACCATCACCGACGCGACCGACGAACCCGCCGACTACGTCCTCCACGGCTCCGCCCGCACCGACCTCCAGCCCGCGGTCACGATCAGTCTCGCCAAGCGCCCCGGCGCCAACGCCATCGACGTCGTCAGCGCCGCCCTCGCCAAGGTCGATACGCTCCGCGGCACGCTCCTCCCCGCCGATGTCACCGTCACGATCACGCGCGACTACGGCCACACCGCCGCCGAGAAAAGCAACGAGCTCCTCCTCCACATGGGCATCGCCGTCTTCGGCGTCGCGATTCTCATCCTCATCTTCCTCGGCTGGCGCGAATCCCTCGTCGTCCTCCTCGCCATCCCCGCGACCCTCGCGCTCACGCTCCTCGTGTTCTACCTTTATGGTTACACGCTCAACCGTATCACGCTCTTCGCGCTGATCTTCTCCATCGGCA
>JANXLP010000456.1 GCA_025355125.1 Opitutaceae bacterium
GGCGGCGAATTCGGCCGCACACCCTACGCGCAAGGCGACGCCAACCGCGACAAATACGGCCGCGATCACCACGGCAAAGCCTTCTCGATTTGGATGGCCGGCGGCGGCATCAAGGGCGGCATCACCCACGGCACGACCGACGACTTTGGCTTCAACGTCGTGGACAATCCCGTCCACATCCACGATCTCCAAGCGACGATCCTCCACTGCCTCGGCATCGATCACACCCGCCTCACCTTCAAATTCCAAGGCCGCCAATACCGTCTCACCGACGTCCACGGCGAAGTCGTCAAAGCCATCCTCGCATGATCCGTCTCGCCCTCCTCCTCGCCCTCGCTTCATCCGCGTTCGCCGCCGCGAATCCGTTCTTCGCGATGGACAACATCGCCCGCGGCGGCCCCGACACCGTGCCCGCCATGCTCCGCGAACTCGGCTACGATGGCTACGGCGGCCGCGTGCCCGACGAGATCATGGCGCCCGCGATCACCGCCAAAGGCCTGAAGTTTTTCAACGGCTACCACGTCATCGACCTCAACCCCGCTCAGCCCGCGCCCAACGCCGCGCTCCGCACCTGGCTCGCCGCGATGTCCAAATACGACACCGTCCTCTGGCTCGGCATCAACAAAGTCTCGCGCGCCGATGGCACGCTCTACGCCGTCTCCTCCACCGACGCCGACGAATTCGTCCTCACGCAAATCCGGGCCATCGCCGACGCCGCCGCAGCCAATCACGTGCGCGTGGCGCTTTATCCGCACACCGGTTTCTGGATGGCCCGCGTCGATGACGCCCAGCGGCTCGCCGATAAAATTAACCGCCCCGATGTCGGCATGACCTTCAATCTCTGCCACTGGTTGAAGGTCGAGGGCGCCGAGCGTGATCCCGTCCCGGTCCTCCGCACCGCGCTCCCACGCCTGATGTTCGTCAGCATCAGCGGCGCCGACACCGGAGACACCCGCACCTTCGGCTGGGACCGCCTCATCCAACCCCTCGATTCCGGCACCTACGACCTCGCCGGCTTCATAAAAAAACTCCGCGCGCTCGGCTACACCGGCCCGGTCGGCTTCCAAGGCTACAACATCAAGGCCGAACCCCGCGAAGTCCTCGCCCGCAGCATCGCCGCGTGGCGGAAGTTCAACCCGACTCCGTGAAGTAAAGTTTCTCGGCGAGTGCATCCCGCCACTCGCCCTCGAACGGCGCTCGCCCGCTTCGTCTGGGTGCGTTGAAACCCGGGCTGCTCACGCCCTCCATCGTGACTTTCGACGCAGCGGACGAATCCACCGCACCCGAAAAAATTTAACGATGTAACGATTCTCAGCTTTGCTTCGCCATCCCGAAGTCTCACGGTTTTTCCTTCCCCGATCACCCCGTCCCCGTTTTCTCACCGCAGCGACTCCGTTACTCGGAACCGCTGCGGCCATTTTTACGATCCACCCCTTGAACCACACCCCGATCCCGCTCATGCCCACCTCGCTCCCCCTCCGTCTCGCCGCAGCCCTGCTATCCCTCGCCTGCACCGTCGCCCCGCTCACCGCCCAGACCGCACCCACCCCCACCACGACCCCGGCGAACTCCGCCGAAGTCGTCGAACTCTCTCCCTTCGAGGTCAAAGGCGCCGGCGAGGACAAATGGAGCGCCTCCAACACCCTCCTCGGCAACCGCACCAGCCAGGAACTCGTCAAAGTCCCCGTCACCGTTGACGTGCTCACGAACGAGTTTCTCGCCGATGTCGGCGTGTTCAGTCTCGACGACGCCGGCGCGTTCATCGCTGGCGTGACCTCCGTCCCTCTCAGCGAAGCTCGCAACGACGACGGCCGCCTCACCTTTCGCGGCCTCAGCAGCAGCAGTAACACCGTGCGCAATTTCTTCCAGTGGTCCGTCCCGACCGATACCTACAACGTCGAGCGCTTCGACTTCGGCAAGGGCTCCAACTCCCTCATGTTCGGCGACTCCGCACCCGGCGGCCAGGTCACCACCACCACCAAACGCGCCCGCTTCAACAACGCCACCACCGCCCTCGCCAACTACACCGACCAGGGCTCCTACCGCTTCCAGATCGACATCAACCGCAAGATCACCCGCCAGTTCGCCCTGCGGATCAATATCGTGAACCGCAATGATCTGAGCTACGTCGAGGGCAGCTACCAACGCTTCCGTGCCGCCGATCTCGCGTTTACCTATCGCCCGTTCAAAAACACCGTCATCACCCTCGACGCCGAGGCCGGCCGCTATGAACGCCGCCGCTCCGACAACACCGCCGCCATCCGCAACGTCTCCGCGCCCGGCCGCTCCTTCTCCACCAACAACCGCTGGTATTACACCTCCGACGGCGAGATCATCCAGCGCACCTCCACCAACCCGCCCAACGCCATCGACCGCACCGGCATCACCGGCAGCAGCACGCTCTCCCTCCTCGAAGGCCAGACCGTCGCCGTCCGCCTCCCCGACGGCTCCCAGAAACTCTTCAGCGGCTTCGACCGCAGCTTCAACATCCTCGGCTTCGGCGACTACCTCGACCGCCCCTACAACGTCGTCACCGCCATGCTCGAACAGAGCATCGGCAAGCTCTCCATCCAGGCTTCCTACAACCAGCAGTTCCAACATCAGAACCGCAACGACAACTCCTTCGGCGGCAGCGCGACCCCGCCCGTGATCGACGTGGACGGCTCCGGCCGGCCCTTCATCGACATGAGCGGCAACCTCACCCAATTCAAAATCTTCGGCAACACCTTCAAAGCCGGCCGCGTCTCCGCCGCCTACCCCTTCGAGTTCGGTCGCTGGATGAAGCAGGACCTCGTCCTCACCGCCACCCGCAGCAGCAACTTCGCCGTCAACCGCCGCTTCGGCCTCGTCAACACCGCCGGCCCCGGTCTCGCCGCCAACAACGCGGTCACTTTCCGCGCCTACCTCGAAAACCCCACCGCCCTCGCCAACGGTGGCTGGGACCACTTCCTCTTCTCCAATCTCCCCCGCACCGCCACCTTCGAGCCCACCATCGTCGAGAGCTACCTCCAGACCGGCCCGTTCAACGATATCCGCTACACGCGCAATCTCACCGCTTCCCTCTCCGGCGAATATTTCGGCGGCCGCCTCTCCTCCCTCT
>JANXLP010000567.1 GCA_025355125.1 Opitutaceae bacterium
GAACTCAGGGAATCAGGAACGGAATTCAGAAAAGAGTTCGGACGCTGGTCCTGATTTCCTGAGTTCCAGATTCCTCACTTTCAGGTCCGCAGCCCGAGGCCGATTTCTTTGCGAAGGTAGGTGATGGATTTCTCGATCTCGGATTTCTGCGTGTCTTGCGTGATCTTTTTTCCCTCGGGACCGGGCGGCGCCTTGAAGGCGGTGAGCGGGTGGCCGCGCGCGGCGAGGGCGGCGAACTTGGCGAGCTTCTCGGGACGCTGGTCGTAGTATTTCCAAAAGTCCGGCTGCTTGTAGGGGAACGCACGCTGCGCGCCGGAGATTGTTTCGATCATGATCGGGACTTTAGGGCAGAGCTGCACCCAGCGCGCGGCCCAGGCTTTCCAGTCGATGAGACCCTCGCCACACGCGGTCCATTGCACGGTGGCGCCTTCGGGCGTGGCCCAAATCTGCTGGTCGCGCAGGGACGAGCAGATCGTGACGGGGCCGAGGGTTTCGAGGACGTCCATCGGGTCTTCGAGCGTCCAGGCGGCGTTGCCGGAATCGATGTTGCAGCCGACGAAATCCGTGCCGGCGGATTCGATGAGTTGGCGGCATTCCCACGAGTGCATGTCGCCGCCGTGATTTTCGATGGCGATGTTAATACCGGCCTTCAGCGCGTCGGCGCGGCAGGCTTTGAGGACGGCGACGGTGTCGGCGATGCGCGCTTGGATGCCGCCCTCGGTCTTGCGGTCCTCCATGTTGCCGAGGACGGCGCGGAAGATCGGCGAGCCGAGGGTTTTTGCGACGCGGATGCCGAGGCGGAGATGTTCTTCGGCGGTGCCCCAGTTTTTCTTAAATGTCTTCGAGGTCGGGCAAATGCTCCAGCCGCCCACGTAGAGCGCGAGGCCGGCGGCTTCGGCTTGGCGGCGCACGGTGAGCAGCGCGGCGTCATCGAGGCTCTCGAACGCATCGAGGTCGGAGATGAAGAGCGTGTCGCACTTGATGGAGGCGGCGTAGTCGATCAACTGCGGTGCCTTCCAGCCGAGCGAGCGCAGGGCGTAGTTGTCCATGCCGAGGGCGATCTTGGGCGCGGCGCTGGCGGCGAGGAGACGTGGGCGGGAAATCACCGCGGCGGCAGCGGCCACGGCGGTGGTTTGGAGAAACGTGCGGCGAAGCATGAGGAAAGATCAGGGCTGTTTGGTGGGAGCGACGGCGGTGACCACAGGCTTGGGCTTCATAGTCAGGTCGAAGTCATCTGTGCGAAACGGGGTGACCGGCAGGCCGTCGTTGGAGAAGAGATTGCAGACGGGATTGTCGGCCCAAGCGTAGCGCACGGCGATAGGCGCGGTGACCTCGGGGCTCGATACTTCGACCTTGTCGGGCGCGATGACTTTGCCGGTGGCCCAGTGCCATTTCCGGTCTTCGCCGCAGAGGGCGAAACCGCGGGCCTCGGCGACATCGAACGCGCGCAGGGTGCTGCCGAAGCAGTCGAGCGTGACGGTCACTTTGTTACCTGCGATCGCCATGCTCTTATACTCGGGGCTGCGGTAGGGGAATTTGAGACCGTAGTCTTTCACGAGCGCCCAGCGCACGAGGCGGGCGGCGACATCGTGCTTGTTGCGCGGGTGGATGTCCTTGCCCTCGCCGAGGTCGATGATGACGGCCTGGCCGGTATTCGCGAGGCTCTGCGTTTTGGTCTGTGTCTCGCGGAGTTCGGCCCAGTCGCTTTCGCCGGGCGTAGGTTTCTCGGCTTTGAAATCCGCGAGCTGCACCCAGTAGAACGAGAAATCCCCCTGGCCCCATTTCTTGCGCCATTGCTCGATGAGAAACGGGAAGAGCATCGCGTGCTCGTAGGCGCGGCCGGCGTTGGACTCGCCCTGATACCAGATGACGCCCTTCATGCCGTAACCGACGGTCGGGTTCACCATGCCTGCGAAGATATTTCCAGGGCGGGAATTGCCTGTGAGCCAGTCGGCGGGAGCACGGGGCGCGGCCTGCTTCTCGACCTTGGCTTTTTCGGCGGCGATTTTCCAATCGGCGACGGATTTCGCGAAGTCAGCTTTGCTTTTTTCAGAGGAGAGGTCGGCTTCGCGCTTCACGGTGTTGGCCATGAGGGTCGCGAAACGCGCGTCGCTCTCGATGGTCTCGCGGCGCACCCAAGCCTCGGCGGCGGAACCGCCCCAGGAGTTGTCGATGAGGCCGACGGGCACGCCGAGGATTTCGTGGAGATAGCGGCCGTAGAGAAAGCCGATGGCGCTGAAGGCCTTCGCGGTCTCAGCGGTCGAGGCCTTCCACTGACCCTTGAAATCAGCCTTCAACTCCTGCGTGCCGACGGTGGGCACGGAGATGAGGCGGAGATTGGGGAGCTTCGAGGCGGCGGCCTCGATGTCGCCGTTCCAGTCCTGATTGAGCTTAAAGCCCATGTTGGACTGGCCGGAGCACATCCAGACTTCGCCGATGAGCACGTCTTGCAGCTCGCGCTTGGTGGTGCCGGTGATGGCGAGGACTTGCGGGGTGGCGTTGGCGTCGGCCGCTGCGAGCTTCACCGTCCAGCGTCCGTCGGCGCCGGCGGTGGCGGCGTAGGCTTGGCCGGCAAACTGCACGGTGATCTTGGTGCCGGGCGTATCCCAGCCCCAGATCGGGTTGGCCTGCTTTTGTTGCAGGACCATGTGGTCGCCGATGATGGCGGGGAGTTTGAGTTCGGCGCGGGCCGCAGAAGTGAACGCGAGGGCGAGAGACAGAAGCAGGCCGAGTTTTTTCATGGGGAGGGAAAGGGGAACAGTCGCAAAGACGAACGCGGATGCGCAGGGGTGACGAAAATCAAAGCAGCATTTTAACGCGACCATTCCAAGGCCGTTTGCTTCGCCGGCCTGGCCCGTCGCCAGCCCATCTCGACGGGAAAGGAAGGTGTGGGAGCGAGCTGGCTCGC
>JANXLP010000599.1 GCA_025355125.1 Opitutaceae bacterium
CCTTCGTTCGCGCTTCCAGTCAAGAACTGGCGCGCTTCTCCCAAGGCATGGCGACGCTGGACACGGTCATCACGGCAGCTCCGCTTCTTGGTCTTCTCGGGACGGTTACGGGTATGATGAAAACCTTCGGCAGCATGTCCGGTGACATTGGTGCCGCCGCTGGTGCCATCACCGGTGGTGTCGCTGAAGCGCTCATTGCCACGGCGTGTGGTCTGGCAATCGCCATCATGGGTCTGCTTCCCTTCAATTACATCAATGCCCGCACTGAGCAGGCTAAACAAGAGATTGGTGACGCTTCTCACGCCCTTGAGATATTGCTCAAGAAGTCTGAGATCCACAACTAAGGCACTGGGCACCAGCAGCGCGGGAATGTTTAGCAACTCGTAACGATATGAAAAAAGCACGTATTGAGATCATTCCCTTGATCGATGTCGTATTCTTCCTGCTGGCTACCTTCGTGTTATTTACGCTTTCGCTGAATAAGTCTCAAGGTCTTAGCGTTTCGTTGCCACAATCTGAGACGAGTGAGATCCGAGATCCGAGCGGATCTGCGACGATCAGCGTCACGCAGGAAGGAACAATTGCTTGGGATAAGGATCCCGTTACGCTTGACGAATTTCTCACCCGATTGAAATCCTTCAAGAATCAACATCCAGAAGATGCACGCATCCTCATCAACGGCGATGAGAACGCACCCTTCAACCAGGCGATCTATGTCTTTGATGAAGTTCGTAAATCCGGAATTCAAAAAGTTCTAATTGAAACCCGCGTCAAGCCTGCAGGCTCCTAAGCCTGCGGATTAACATTTAATACTATCTATTTATGGCAGGAGGAGGCGCACAGAAAAACGACGGAAAAAAGAAAGCACGCATTGAGATCATTCCCTTGATCGATGTTGTTTTCTTCCTGCTCGCAACCTTCGTGTTGTTCACGCTTTCGCTGAACAAAATTCAATCACTCCCGCTTAATCTGCCTGTAGCCGATGGTCGGCCGCAAGAGAAGAAAGATGATGATTCCGTTGTGCTTCAGGTTTCTGATCAAGGCACCTGCTACTGGAACAAAGAGTTGATCACCCTCTCAGAGATCGGACCACGACTGCAGCAGTATAAAACACAAGTAGCGACACCGCGTATCTTGATTGCGGGTGATGATAAAGCCCGCTTCGGCACGGCAGTTCGAGCATTGGATGAAGTGCGAAAATCCGGGATTACGCAGGTTTCCGTTGAAACCATTGTTCGTGGAACCGGTAAATAATTAACCACTAATCTACCCATCATGCGTCGCGATTTAATTATCGGCCTACTCGTTTCCATCAGTATCCATGGTGGCATTGCTTGGCTGGGAGAAATTAAGCCAACAGCCCCTAAGGCAAGAATCAAAGAAGAGGCTCCCACCATCCAGCTGATGGAGATGCCGAAAATTGAACCTGATGAGCCCGAGCCCGTTGAGACAGACGAAGCGCCGCCCAAGCCTGCGGATTTTGCCCCGCCAATGCAGACCGACGTCCCTCAGATCGTCACGGATACTTCTTTCGTTCAAAAACTGCAGCCACCACCACCGGAGGGACTCACTATTAACAAGGGGGCTATCACGATCCCTCAAGGTCAAGTAGGCGGATTGGGTAAGGGTATTGAGGTATTTGATATTTCAAAACTCGATCAGCAGCCAGTAGCGAAGTTTCAAGCGCGCCCGCAGTATCCCTTTGAAATGCGCCGTGCCGGTATTGCCGGTGAAGTTTTAGTTGATTTCATCGTGGATTCTAATGGCGACGTCCGCAATGCCTACGCTGCGCGTTCCTCACAACGTGAGTTTGAGTCGGCCGCAGTCCAAGCTGTCAGCAAGTGGAAATTCCGTCCCGGAAAAAAGGGCGGTCGTAACGTAAACACGCACATGCAAGTGCCGATCGTGTTTACTCTCAACGAAGAGTCCTAACCAAGATCTCAATTCCTGTGTCCTTTTCAAAATTTAAATTTCTATACTCTTTCCGCTCACTCGCGGCATTGTTAATCGTGGTCGGCTCGTCGTGTGCGGTTTCGACGTCTTCCGCCGCCGAAGATCAAGGTCCTCCAGGTTTGAATGAGAAAGTCAGCGAGGCCTTGCAGCAGAAAATGAAGCCCCTTCTGGATGCCAAAAACTGGGACGGGGCCCTAGCTGTTATCGATGGTATCCTCGCCACTGTTGATCCGAATAGTTACGATACTGCGTTTATTTCCGACATCAAAGGTAAGGTGTTTCTCCAGAAAAATGATTATGCCGGGGCTATCGCCCCGATGGAAACAATGTTGAAGATAGCTGATGCTCACAAAACATATTTCGATAAGAAATCCATCTTAGATACTGTATATTTTTTGGCTCAAATCTACTATCAAGAAGGCACGTCAAGTAAAGTTCTGGCCACTCAGCAACAATACTTCAATAAATCTGCTGCCTACATTAAGCGTTGGTTGCAAACGGCACCCAAAAAGACACAAGAGGCGACGCTATTCTACGCGTCAATTCTCTACAACCAAGCTGTGGCAAATCCTGAAAAGGTTGACATGGAATTGGTGAAAAAAGCGAAAGCCGAAGTCCAAGAAGGTTTGCTGACTTCGATTAAGCCAAAAGAGGGCTTCTATGTTTTGCTACTCGCAGCACTACAACAGCAGGGTGATGTTGCAGGATCGGCTGAGGTCTTGGAACAGATGGTCCGCGCTAAACCTGATAACAAGACCTACTGGCTTCAGTTGATGGCCTCTTACTTGAATATGGGTGGCTCTAACGAGAAGGATGAGACTAAAACTCGCGAAAATATCGCCCGGGCAATTAACACTATGGAGCGGGCGCAGGCATTGGGTTTGATGAAGACCCCGAAAGATAACTACAATTTGGTGACCATGTATTACAATTCCGGTCAGTTCGGCCGCGCTACCGATCTGCTCTATGCCGGCCTCAAGAGCGGTGATATCGAATCTGATATTAAAAATTGGCAGCTTCTGGCATATTCCTACCAACAAGTCGGTCAGGATATGCAGGCGATCGCTGTTTTGAAGGAAGCTTCTAAAACATTTCCATCTGGCCAAGTTGATTTTCAAATCGGTCAGATTTATTCCCAAATGGACAATCGGACGGCTGAAGCGTTTTCTGCTTACACTGCGGCTGTAACAAAAGGGGGCCTTGAGAAGCCTCATTCAGCATATATGTTCTTGGCTTATACCGCCTTCGAACTGGAGAAATTTGATGTTGCCCAGTCTGCTATAGCGAAAGCTGAAGCCACTCCTGAGGGGGCGAAGGATGGACAGTTGAAACGCCTTAAGGGTGCTATCGAGGAAGCCATCAAAGAGCGCGAAGCAGCCAAAGCGGCAACAACCAAATCCTGATCTAAATAATTTATCTCATGAAGAAAGCTTACATTTACTTCCTCGCACCTTTGGTGGGCCTGATTGCGTTTGGCGCCGTCTATTGGAACTTTAACGCTGGCTACGAGAAGCGCGAATCTGATAAGATTGCTGCTCAAAAGAAGCAGAGAAATGATAAGATACTAGAAGAAGCTCGCTCCCGCGAGAAAGCAGTCAAAGACGCCGTTCTGGCTCAAGAAAGACGCAAGAAAGAAAAGGAGATCAAAGACGCGAAGGACCGAAAGGATAAAGACGATCGCGAGAATGCGCAGCAAGTGCGTGCCAAGGCTTTCCGTGATGCTGAAAAGCTCCAGAAGCAAGCCGAACGCTTGGCCAAAGATATTGCTACGGTTAAGGAAGAGGTCGCTAAAATCGAAGAAGATAAAAAGAAATCTGCCGACGAGGCGCTTTTTCTTAAAGGTTTTGTTAAGAAAGTGGAAGGTAATGCCAAAGCGTTAAACGATGTTTTGGAAAAAATAGCAGCCGCCGATGCAGCCGCCGAAGCGGCCGCTAAGGCAGCAGCAGCTGCCGCTGCGGCCGCTGCAAAAAAGTAATCTAACCACTACCCTACTTAATCATGAAAAAATGGATGTATGTCATTTTCCCAACAGCGATGCTGGGTATCTTCTTGGTCTTCTATTTTTCCGCTGCGAAAAAAGCGGAACTTAAGGAGCAGCAACACATCGCGCAAGTGGCCAAGCAAAAGGCCGATGACGCGGAAAAGAAGCGTGTCGCCGAAGACAAGGCCCGTGTAGATGCGGAAAAGCGCTCAGCCGAGCGTGCAGCTGAAGAGGCTAAGAAAGAGGCGGACAAAATAGCCAAGTGGCAAGCCGAAGGCAAACGTATCCAAGATGACACGGAAAAGTCCCTTGCAGATGCCGATAAATATCAAAAGGAAGTGTCGAAACTTGAAATCGACCTAGATACGCTCAAAAAAACTAAAGATAAGGCCAGCCGTGATTCCTTCGATCTCTTGAAACAAGTTGAACGCGCCAAGGTTGATCGCCGTAGTGCTGAGATAGAGATCCAGCGCCTCACTGAGATGGTTGCCCGTAAGGCTTCCGAAAGTTCCCTCACCCGTCCAGTGGTCAGCGCTGCTCCGTCCCCGTAATCGATTCTGTATTCTTTCCATGGCCCACTTGGACTTTTATGTTCAAGTGGGCTTTTTTATTCGCTGTTGTGTCGGGACGTCTGGTTCAGCTGTGCCTGCCCCGAATCACAGCGAACGTGGTCGCGTATGTAAATATCTTCGACTTTTTTCCGCGCCCACGGAGTTTTGCGTAAAAATGTGAGGCTTGATTTGATGCTGGGATCGAAATTGAAACAGCGGATGTCGACGTCTCTTCCAAGTTCTTCCCAGCCGTGTCGGGAGACAAGATCGGTCAGTAGCGCTTCGAGGGTAATTCCGTGCAGCGGATCTTTTGAAGGAGTGAGTGGTTCGTTCATACGCGGTCAGGCGGTAGAGTGTTGTTGAAGTAGTTTTAGCGGCACGATTTCGAGCGATCGGGCGTGGGTGGCAGTCAACGAGACGGGTGCAGAGACACCAGACGCTAGGGCCTCTTGCCAGCGCGTGGCGCAGATACACCAGCGGTCACCGGGTTGCAGGCCCGGAAAATCGTAGTCGGGCATCGGAGTGGAGAGATCGTTGCCGGCGTCACGGCTGAAGGCTAGGAACCCGGCGGTGACCTCGACGCAGACCGTGTGGCAGCCGTCGTCATCGGCGCAGGTGTCGCAATGGCCGTTGCGGAAAAAGCCGGTGACGGGGTTGAGCGAGCAAGGCTTTAGTGGGCTACCGAGGACGTTGAGCGAGGGCTGAGGAGTCACGAGTGGTGAGTGTAGTATGTGTAAGATTTGGTGGGGGCAAGGTTGGTTGGCGTGGTTGCCTTCTCGACACGGTAGCTAGGCGCCGCACGCTGGTTGTATGTCCTCGATCTACGAAACCCTCCGCGCCGACATCATTGTTTCCATGAAAGCCCGCGACGGCGTCACCACGACGGCGCTGCGCACGGCTGACGCTGCGATCAAGCGCGCCGCTATGGACGGCAATAAGGAGATCGACGATACGCTCTCGCTCGCGACGTTGCGCAAGGCCGTCAAAAATCTGACCGATGCGAACGTGGAGTTCACCAAGGGAGGGCGCCCTGATCTCGTCGCCACGAATGATGTTGAAATCAAAATTCTGCAGAAATACCTGCCGGCTGGTTTCGACGCAGTGAAGCTCGACGTGCTGATTTGCGAAGCCATCGCGAGCACAGGTGCGACGACGAAGAAAGAGATGGGCAAAGTGATCGGCGCACTCAAGGCGCACCCGGATGCGGCGCTCATCGACTTCGGAGCGGTCAGCAAGTTGGTGCAGGCGAAGTTGGTTTGAGCAGCGAAAATAAAAAGCCCCGAGCCTATTTCGGTTCGGGGCACTATGGCGGTTTTCGTTAGAGGGCGTCTAAAAAGGTAGGGTTGCCTGCGGCGGATCGAAAGTGGCACGGGCGTCCCGCCCGTGGGTTCGGAACATGGGCGGGACGCCCATGCCACGA
>JANXLP010000174.1 GCA_025355125.1 Opitutaceae bacterium
CATCGACGCGTGCGACGATGTGATGACGAAGGTGAAACGGCCGACCGGGCTGATCCGCTACGATTCGCAGGCGGCGTTTTCCGGGAAGACGACACGCTGGTTCCGTCCGCGCACCGCGCTCTACGGCGTGCTGCTGGCTGCAGGCGCGAGCGTGGCGCTGTGGGCGATCTCGACGATCAGGCCCGCCAATCTGGGGGTCACCCGCATCACCGGCGCGCCCTACATCGTGAGCGAGGATTTCGTGCGAAACCAATTCCTCGTGCGCGTGGTGAACAAGCGCAACACGCCGGCGCGCTTCGCCGTTCACGTGAACCGCGCGCCGGCGGCGCTGCGGCAGACGGGATTGACCGCGATCTTCGAAGTGCCGGCGCTCAGCGAGACGGTGCAGCCCCTCGTGTTGCAGCTACCGCGCGCGGCCTACACGGGGCCGTTTATTTTTGAAGTCCGGGTGGAAGATGAGGCGGTGAGTTTTCACTTGGAGCGCAACGTCGAGTTCCTTGGTCCCGAAGCGCGCTTGTTGCGCGAAGAAGAGGAGGAGAAACGTGATCACGGAAAAAAGTCCTGAGCCTAAGGAGAAGAGCGCCAGGCTCGTCTGGATCGTGGTGGCGATCTTCGCCGTGCAGATCGCGGTGTGGACGGCGTGGATCACGTTTGCTTCGAAACATCGCGTGGCCGAGGTGCCGCTGGAAACGGGCCGCTGAACCATGGAATTCGCCGCCGTCAACTCGCTCGCCGCTGCCTTCGTCGCCGGCCTCGTCACCAGCCTCCACTGCGCGGGGATGTGCGGACCGCTGGCGTGCTCGCTGATGCCGGTGCGTGGCGACCGCGCCGATGCTCAGACCGTGAGCACGGTGTATCACGTCTCACGCCTGACGAGCTACGCGCTACTCGGCGCGCTGGCGGGCGGAGTGGGGCGGCTGCCGCTCACGTGGATATCCCAATCGGCACTCCGCTGGTTGCCTTGGGTGACGGTGATTTTCTTTGTGGCGCTCGCGCTGCGCTGGGACCGGCACCTCCCGAAGTTTGCGTTTCTCGGCCGGTCCACGCTGCGACTTCAAAGCTGGCTGCGCGGACACTCGCGCACGGAGGCGGCCGCGGCGCTGGGCTTTGCAACGCCGCTGCTGCCCTGCGGTCCGCTCTATTTCCTCATCGCGCTCGCCACGCTGTCGGGCTCTGCGCTCCGCGGCGTGGAGTTCATGCTGGCCTTCGGGCTCGGCACGGTGCCGCTGCTGTGGCTCGCGCAGTCGCAGTTTCATTGGGTGCGAGCCAAACTCTCGCCACTCTGGCTCGGCCGCACGCGCATGGCGCTGGCGCTGACGACAGCGGCGGTGGTGAGTTGGCGGCTGCGGGGCACGCTTGGCTTTGCGGGGCCGGACCCGGCGTCGCTGATTTGTTTTTGAAATGAACGCCGAGAAGACACTTTTTAAGATGGAGCGCGTCGGCCCTTGCGCGCCGATTGAGCGTGGGCTGATTGGTGATGCGGGCGGAGATGACGGCACCTTAGGGATAAGGCGCCCTACCTCCAAGCCCCTCTGCAAACACTGCGGCGCGGCGCTGCTCGATGCGCGCATGGTTGAATCGGGCTTTTGCTGCGCGGGGTGTTCGTATGTCTATCGCCTCGTGCATGAGCATGGCCTGGCGGGCTACTATCGGATCAAGGATGAGATCACGGCGCCGGCGGATGCGGCGGTGTTTCAACCGCGCGATTATGCGTGGTTGGAGACAGCGCAACAAGTGGCTGAGAAGACCGCGGTCGCGGGTCGACCACCCGAGCTCATGCTGGACTTGCAGGGGGTTTCGTGCGCCGGGTGCGTGTGGCTAATCGAGCGGCTCTTCCAACAACAGGCGGGAGCGCGTGAGATCGTGGCCAATGCCCAGCTCGGCACGGTGCGGCTGCGGTGGGTGCGGGGAGAATTCAGCGCGGCGGGATTTGCGCGGGCGTTGCAGGCGTTTGGTTATCTTGTCGGGCCGCTCGGTGAGGCGCGGGGCGAGCCCGAGAGTCGGGCGCTCGCGAAACGGATCGGCCTCTGCACGGCGTTTGCGATGAATGTGGGGCTCTTCACGTTCCCGGTGTATTTCGGGATGGAAAAAGATTTCGAATACGCGCGGCTATTCGGACTGCTCTCGCTGGTGTTTGGCACGCTGAGTCTGCTGGTGGGCGGCGTGTATTTCCTCGGGCGCGCGGTGCGGGCGCTGCGGATGGGCGCGATGCACATCGATCTGCCGATCGGGCTCGGGATCGTCGGTGCTTATGCGGGCTCGCTGTATGGCTGGTTCACGGGCGAGGAGCGGTTCGTGTATTTCGATTTCGTCAGCGGTTTTATTTTACTGATGCTGATCGGCCGCTGGGCGCAGGTGGCGGCGGTAGAGCGGAATCAACGGAGATTACTCGCGCTGCAACCCAAGCCGCCGCGCGTGTTGACCGACGATGCGGGCGAAGTGGCGCCGGAGGTGCTGCGGGTAGGGCAAAATTACGCGCTCGCGACGGGGCAGACGAATCCCGTCGAGGCGCAACTCGGCACCGGGGCGGCGAACTTCTCCCTCGCGTCGATCAACGGCGAGGCCGAGCCGCGGGTATTCCGCAGCGGAGCGCGCGTGCCGGCCGGTGCGGTCAACGTTGGGCACGCGGCGGCGCGGCTCACGGCGCGGCAGACGTGGAGCGACTCTTTGCTCGCGCAGTTGCTGCAAACGCCCGAGCGAGCGGGAGCGCGGGATGGGCTTATCGAGCGGATCGTGCGCGGCTACATCATCGGCATCTTGGGCGTGGCGACGCTGGCGGGGTTGGGCTGGTGGATCGGCACGGGCGACGCTCTGCGCACGTGGGCGGTGGTGACCGCGGTGCTGGTCGTGTCGTGTCCGTGTGCGGTGGCGCTGGCGTTTCCGCTCGCGGATGAGATGGCGACGGTGGCGTTGCGGCGGCGCGGGGTTTTTGTGCGGGAGGCGGACCTTTGGACCAAGCTGGGGCGCGTGCGACAGATCGTCTTCGACAAGACGGGCACGCTTACGCTCGAAACGCCGGTGCTTCAAAATCCAGAGGTTTTGCGCACGCTGGAGCCGACGGCGCGGGCGGCGTTGCATGCGCTGGTGCGCGACAACCCGCATCCGGTG
The DNA here is from genome assembly GCA_025355125.1 of Opitutaceae bacterium. Lineage (GTDB taxonomy): Bacteria > Verrucomicrobiota > Verrucomicrobiia > Opitutales > Opitutaceae > Tous-C4FEB. The sequence goes on from JANXLP010000174.1 coordinate 3,109, forward strand.
AGTCAGGCGCTGCTGGAGAATCTGTTGGCCGAAGGCGCGGCGGAACCGCTCGTCGGAGACGTGCGCGAGGAAGTCGGCTGCGGCGTTGAAATAGGAGAATGGTCGTTGGGCCGGGCCGGCTGGCGCACGAAGACGACGGACGATACTTGTAACCTATTAGGTTACAAGTTGGCCGAGGCGGGGGCGACGGTATTGGCGAGTGGGGGGCACGCGGTGGCGGGGTTTTATTTTGCGGACACGGTGCGCGCGGATGCACGGGTGGAGGTAGCGGCGCTAAGGCGCCGTGGGTTTACCGTGCAGATTTTGAGTGGGGACCGGCGGGAAAAAGTCGCGGCGTTGGCCGATGAACTCGGATTGCCGGCGGGGAGCGGGCTCGGCGAGTTGACGCCACAGGAGAAGGCCGCGTGGTTCGCCGGAGATCGGGCGGAGCAATCGCTCATGCTGGGCGACGGAGCCAATGACAGTCTGGCGTTTGATCGCGCGCTGTGTCGGGGGACGCCGGTGATTCATCGCGGGCTGCTCGAACAGAAGGCGGATTTTTATTATCTTGGGCGCGGGATCGGAGGTATCCGCGCGCTGTTTGAGGTCGATGCCGTGCGGCGGCGCACGCAGCGGGTGATCTTGGTTTTCTCCATCGCCTACAATCTGCTGGCGGTCGGATTGGCGGTGACGGGGCGAATGAATCCGCTCGTGGCGGCGATTCTGATGCCGGTGAACTCGCTGACTACGCTGGCGATTGTGACGGGTGGGATGCGGCGGGTTTTTGCACGACGCGGAGAACCGGCGGCCAGCTAACATCGCGGATTTCAGCGATGCCCCACGCAGATTGTAGATCGAGGCTGAGACTGAGGAGAGGACACGGTATTCCGGTTTGAGCTCAAGATAGAGCGCGGGGTGAACGCAGGAAGCGCAGGGCGGCGGCGGGGAGGGAGGCGTAGTGCTGGGTGCGGGCGGAGAGGTTGAGGGAGCCGTCGCGCAGGAGCGCGCCGAGCAGGGCG
>JANXLP010000614.1 GCA_025355125.1 Opitutaceae bacterium
ATCGAGGCCAGAGTCGGCGGTCTCACGGCCATGGCCCTCGAGATGGAGCGTCATCGCTTCGGCACTCGTCCATTCGCGCAGCGCGAGCGCGAGCGCGGCGAGGAGCAGGTCGTTGATCTGGCAACCGTAGGCACCGAGCGCACGACGGAGCAGTGTCTCGGTCTCGGCTGACGTGAGCGCGACCGCGAGAATCGCCGCGTCGCCCGCGAGATTGGTTCCGCCATGGAAATCTCGCGGCAGCCGCTCGGCCCGCGCAGCCGTGAACGTGCGCCAGTGCGGGGCCTCGTCGGCGAGCGGCAGCGTTTCGAGCCAGCGCGTCCAACCGGACGACGAGACGGTCGGCGGCGGCAAGGGCGCGGCATCGCGGTAAGCCGTGAGCAGATCCGCGAGCAGCACGCGCCATGATACGCCGTCCACCACGAGGTGATGGATCACGATGAAGAGCCGACCCGGTTGCGCGGCACCGCCCTCGAGCCAGAGCGCGCGCACGAGCGGACCGTTCGTGAGATCGAGCGCCGCTTGTTCAGCCGCACTGGCGGCCGTGATGTCCGCGGCGTTGGCGAAAGGCGCGACGCGAAAGGCACAATCGGCCGGCGAACTCTCGGAGACGCGGGCCGTCCAAGCGCCGGCAGGGTCACGGGTGAAACGCGCGTGGAGCATCGGATGATGCGCGACGACCCGGCGCAACGCGCGCTCCAGCGCCGACGGATCGAGCGGCTCACGCGCCGTCAACAGCACCGATTGATTCCAATGATGCGCGTCGGTCAGCTCCTGCGCAAAAAACCAGCGCTGGATCGGCGTCAACGCGAGCGCACCCGTGAGATCGTCATTCGCAGCTTTGCGAGCGTCGACCGCCACCGGCGCGGCCGCCAAGGCCAGCGCGGCGACCGAAGGATGCGCGAACACGAGGCGCGGGCTGATCGCAAAGCCGGCGTCACGCGCACGCGAGACGACTTGCAAGACTTGGATGGAATCTCCGCCCAGCGCGAAATAGTTGTCGTGAATCCCGACGCGCGGCAGGCGGAGCACCTCAGCCCAAATCGTGGCGAGCGCGGCTTCCGTCGTGGTGCGCGGCGCGGCGAAGGCTTCGTCGGCGACCTCCGTGAGCGCGGGCGGCGCGGGCAGTGCACGGCGATCCAGTTTGCCGTTGGGCGTGAGCGGGAGCTGCGCCAGCGGCACGAACACGGCGGGCACAAAATATTCGGGCAGGCGCGTGCCCAACCAGGCTCGCAACTCGGTGTCGAGCGCGCGGCCCGCAGGCAGATCGGCGCCGGCGACGTAAGCGACGAGCCGTTTCACGCCGGGTTCATCTTCGCGCGCGAGCACCGCCGCAGCCGCGACGCGCGGATGTTGCTCAAGCACGGTTTTGATTTCGCCCAGCTCGATGCGGAACCCGCGGATTTTCACCTGCTGATCGCGACGACCCAGAAACTCGATCTGACCATCGGCGCGGAAACGCGCGAGGTCTCCCGTGCGGTAGAAACGCGCGCCGGGTGTGTGGGCAAAGGGATCGGGCAGGAAGCGCTCGCCGGTGAGATCCGGACGGCCGAGATAGCCGCGCGCGACGCCGGCGCCGCCGAGAAAGATTTCGCCCACGGCACCGGCGGGCACGGGTTGGAAATCGTCGTCGAGCAGGTAGAGCTGCGAACCGGGCAACACACGGCCGATGGTCTCGGGGCCGCCGGGCGTGCGGAGGGCGCAGGTCGAATAAGTCGTGTCCTCGGACGGGCCGTAAAGGTCGTGCAGTTTTTCAACCGTGCCGAGGGCGTAGATCTGATCGGCAAGCGTAGCGGAGAGCGGTTCGCCAGCGAGATTGACGGTGCGCACACCGGGCGGGAACGCGCGCTGCCGCACGAGCTCGGCGGCGGCGGACGGCACGGTATTGAGGAGCGTGACCTCGTCGCGCGCGGGCAACGTGGGCAGCGCGAGGGCGTTTTCGGCGATGATCACTTTGCCGCCAGCGGCGAACGTCACGAAGAGTTCAAAGATGGAAAGATCGAAGCAGACCGAGGTGGAGAACAGCACGCCGGAGAGTTGCGCGTCCGCGTAGGCGGAACGCGCCCACGCGATGAGCGCGGTGGCCTGGCGGTGCTCGATGGCGGTGGCCTTGGGCCGTCCCGTGGAGCCCGAGGTATAAATCAGGTAGGCGAGATTTTCGGGGGAAATCTGCGGGGCGACCCAAGCGGCGACGGGTTCGCCGGCGGGCGCGGGTTCGTCGGCCCAGAGCGTGGGCGCATCGACAGCAGGCAGGCGGGCGGCGAGACTGCGTTGCGTGACGAGCACGCTCACGTGCGCATCGGCGCACATGAAGGCGAGTCGATCGGCGGGATAAGTCGGATCGAGCGGCACGTAGGCGGCACCCGTTTCGAGGACGGCGAGCAGCGTAGTGACGAGCGCCGCGCCGCGATCCAAGCAGACACCGACCAGCCGTTCAGGGCCGGCGCCGAGAGCGCGCAGACGTTGTGCGGTGATGCGCACGTGGGCGGCGAGTTCGGCGTAAGTGAGACGATGCGGGCCGTCGATGAGCGCGATCGCGTGCGGCGTGCGCTCCACGCTGGCGGTGAAACCGTCGTGCAACAACCGCGGCGCGCGGGGTGGGAGCGGCGCGGCGTTGTAGGTTTCGACCACGAGCTGGCGGTCGGCGGCGTCGAGCAACGGCAGCGCTTCGTGACGCGCCTCGGGCGCGAGGGTCATCGCCGCGAGCACGCGATCATAGGCGGCGGTAAACGATTCGGCCTGCTCGCGGGTGAACTCGGCGGGATCGTAGCGCAGCTCGAGTTGCAACGTTCCGGCCGCGGAGTCGGCGCTGAACTGCGCGAAGTAGGCGAACGTGTTCTGATCGAAGTAACGCGCCCCCAGTAGTTCGAAGTCCGTGCGGGCGCGCAACGTGTCGAGCACGTGGAAATGGACGAAGTTAAACGAAGTCTCGAAGAGCGCGGCGCGGCCCCGACTTTTCTGCAACTCCGCGAGCGGAAACCGCCGGTGCGGCAACACCGCCTCATCCACGCGCAGGACCGCGCGGGCGAGATCAGTCCACGCGCCGGGCGCCACGGGCAGGCGATAGGGAACAGTGTTGAGAAAAAGCCCGAGCGATTCGGCGGCGCGGCTGGTCTCCGGCCGGCCGTTAGAAATCACGCCGGTCACGACTTCCCGCGTGCCGGCAAGATGCGCGACGACTTTGGCGTGCGCGGCAAGCAGCGCGTGCTTGAGCGAGACACCGGCGCGCGCGGCAAATGCGCCCACCGCAGCCATGCGCGCGGGCGACCAGGTGAAGAAGGCGGCGTCCTGGCCGGGAGCGGCGGGCGTTGCCCGACCCAGCCGGCGCGGCAAGACCGCCGCAGGCGGATCATTGAGCGTCGCCGCCCAGAAATCACGCGTCTCGGTGGACGCGAGGGCCGCGCGCTCCAACACGACGTAATCGCGAAAGGGCGGTGGCGCGATGAGCACGGCAGGTATTGCGTGACCGGCGAGGCGATCAAGGTAGGCCGTGAAAATTTCCGCCAGCAGCGCGGATACACTCCAACCGTCAAGGATCGCGTGGTGCAGGCTGAGGGAAAATTGTAGCGTGGTCGCGGAGCGCCGGTGAACGGCGGCGCGCAACAACGGCGCTGTGGCCCAATCGAAACCGCGCGCTTTTTCGGCGGCTGACCACGCGTCGAGTTCGGCTTCCTGGGCTACGGGTGCGAGGGTCGTGAGATCGACGATGAGCAGCGGCGTGGGGGCGTGCGCGTGGACCCGTTGCAGCGGCTCGGACACGCCGACCGTGCGCACGGAGGTGCGCAGAATAGCGTGGCGCGCAACGACGCCCGCGAGCACGGCGCGCAAAGCCGCCTCATCCCAACCGATGCGCAGGTGATAGGAAAAGAGATCGTGGAAAACCGGCGAACCGGGATTCAGCTCGGAGTGAAACACCATGCCCGCCTGCAAGGTCGCGAGCGGATAGGCGTCCACGACGTCCGCCGGAAGTTGCACGCGGTCGGCGGCCGTGATCAGAGAAAAAGCGTCGGCGGCGACCACGGGCGCGATGACCACGGGGATGAGGACCGGGGCGAGTTCGCGGACGGTTTGATGGCGGAAAATTTCCTGAAGTTGAAAATCCCAACCGCGTGCACGCGCGGCGGCGCGCACTTCGATGCTGCGGATGGAATCACCACCGAGCGCGAAGAAATTCTCAGTCACGCCGACGGTCGGCACGCCGAGCACTTCCGCCCAGACCGCTGCCAGCAGGCGCTCGGCATCCGTCGCGGGGGCGACGCGCTCGGCGGCGACTTCGGCGCGGTGACCGGCGAGTGTCGGGAGCGCGGCGCGATCCACTTTGCCGTTGGTGGTGAGGGGAAGTTGCGCCACGAACGTGAACGCGGCCGGCACCATGTAATCGGGGAGAAACGAGAGCAGATGACGGCGCAATTCGGCCGCGTCGGGCTCGGCACCGGGCCCGGCCACGAGCCAGGCGGCGAGACGGGTTTCCCCGCCGAGTTCGCGCGGCGCGAGGACGGCGCACGCGGCGATGGCGGGATGACGCCCGAGCGCGGATTCGATTTCGCCGAGCTCGATGCGGAAGCCGCGAACTTTTACCTGAAAATCGATGCGGCCGAGATATTCGAGATCGCCGTTGGCGAGGCGCCGCGCGGAATCGCCGGAGCGATAAAGGCGGCCGCCTGCAGGCGCGAACGGGTGCGCGATGAAGCGTTCGGCGGTGAGCTCAGGGCGATTGAGATAACCACGCGCAAGGCCGGCACCGCCGACAAAAATCTCACCGGCCACCCCACGCGGCACGGGCACGAGGTGCGCGTCGAGAAGGTGCAGCGTGAGATCCGGGATGGGTTCACCGATCACGCTACCCGCGCGCGCCGCGACATCGGCGGCGGTGATTTCGCGGTAGGTCACGTGGACGGTCGTCTCCGTGATGCCATACATGTTGATGATGCGGGGCGCGCGATCACCCCGGCGGTCAAACCACGGCGCGAGCGAGGAAAGATCGAGGGCCTCGCCGCCAAACACCACCCAGCGCAGCGCGAGGGGGCGCACCGTCGATTGCGCGGCGTCGTGTTGCACCAGAGGGCGGAACGCCGACGGCGTCTGGCTGAGCATCGTCACGCGCTCGGTCGCGAGAAGCTCGTGGAAACGGTCCACGTCACGACTGACCTCGAACGGCACGACGACGAGACGCCCGCCATAAAGCAGCGCCCCCCAGATTTCCCACACCGAGAAATCGAAGGCGAAGGAGTGAAACAGCGTCCACACATCGTCGGGGCCAAAACCGAACCAATGATCGGTCTGCGTGAAAAGGCGGACGACGTTGCGATGTGTGACAGGCACGCCCTTGGGCCGGCCGGTGGAACCGGAGGTGTAAATGACGTAGGCGACCTGCTCGGGCGACGGCGCGGGCAGAGCAACCTTCGGCGCCGCAGCGATGAGCGCCCAGTCCGCGTCGATCCGGATCACCGGCACGCTGAGCGGCGCGGGCCCGCGTTCCGCAAGCGCGGCATCGGTGAGCAACAGCACGGCCGCGCCGTCTTCGAGCATGAAAGCCTGGCGCTCGCGAGGGTAGGTAGGATCGAGCGGGAGATAAGCGGCGCCGGCTTTCAGGATGCCGAGAATCGCCACGAGAACGGAGGCCGAGCGCTCCATCGCGACGGCAACCAAGCGGTCGGGCCCGGCGCCTTCTGCGCGGAGAAAATACGCGAGCTGATCAGATCGCACCGCGAGTTCGGCGTAAGTCAGCGCCGTCGCGCCGTCCGTCACCGCGATACGCGCGGGATGTTGCGCGGTGGTGGAGTTAAACCATTCGACGAGCGTCCCGCGACCCGCGGGCTCGGGGCGCAGCGGCGCGGGCAACGGCCAGCTGGCGCGCTCGGCGACGGAGACGAGGGGCAGCCGTGAGAGTAAAGTGTCGGGTGCGGCGACGATGCCGGCGAGGAGCGTGAGAAAATTTTCCGCGAGCAGTGCGATCGAGGACGGCTCGAAAAGATCGGTGCTGTATTCGAACAGGCCACGCATGCGACCGCCGGCGGCGTCTTCGAGCACGAGCAGGAGGTCGAACTTCGCGGCGTCCACGGGTGCGTCGATGGGGAGAAATTCGACCCCGGCGAGGCGGGCGGGCTCCGCGGGAGCGTTTTGCAAGGTGAAGCCGGCTTGAAAAACAGGATGGTGAGCGAGGTCGCGCGGCAGATTCAGCCGCTCGACGATCTGTTCAAACGGCGTCTCTTGGTGGGCAAACGCAGCCTGCGCCGCCGTGGTCACGCGGCCGAGTAAACCCCGAAACGTGGGATCGCCGGCGAGATCGGCGCGCAGCGCGATCATGTTGACGAAGAAGCCGAGAACTTCCTCAAGCGCGACGTGCGGGCGGTTGGCGACGGGCGAGCCGACCGCGAAATCAACCTGCCCGGAATATCGACCGAGCAACGTTTGCCACGCCGCGAGCAGCACCATGAACGGCGTGGCATTTTCGGCGAGCCCGAGGCTCCGCAACGCGGCGACCAGCGGCGCAGAGAGCGTGAACCGATGGCCTGCGCCCCGCCCGGAGAGCGCGGTGGGCCGGCGATGATCGGTAGGAAGTGTGAGCACGGGCGTGCCTGCGAGGCGCGTCCGCCAGAATTCGAGCGACTCGGCCCAAGCGGGTTTCGCGGCGCGGTCGCGTTGCCATACGGCGTAGTCGGCGTAGTGCAGCGCCGGCGCGGGCGGCAAGTTGGTATTGCCCGTGGCGAAGGCGGCGTAGAGCGCACCCAGTTCACGCACCAGCAAACCCGCCGACCAGCCGTCGAAGACCAGATGATGCACGCAGAAGAGCAGCCGGTGTTCTTCGGACGAGAGTCGCAAGAGCCGCGCCCGAAGAAGCGGCGGCGCGGCGAGGTCGAAGGGCGCCGTCAAGACCGCGTGCGTGTGAGCCGCGAGCGCGGCCGCGCGGTCAGCGGCGGATAGCTTCGCCAAATCCTCCACGACGAGCGGACCGGCTTCGGCAGGCGCCACCAGCACGCAGGCACCGCGGCCGGCGCGTTCGGGAAAGCCGCAGCGCAGGGCCTCATGTCGCGCGACCAGCGTCGCAAACGCGCGCGCGAGCGCACGCGCATCGAGCGGACCCTGCACGGCAAAGGCTTGGCCGAGATGGTAGGCGGTGTTATCGGGCTGAAGTTGCTGGACGAACCACAGGCGCTCCTGCGCAAACGACATCACCGGCGCAGCGCCGGGCGGACGCGGGCGCGGTGGCTCTCCCGCCACGGCGGGCGTGGCCGACACGCCTTTTCGGGCGAGCAGTTTTTTAAGAAGAGCTTGTTTGTCAGTGGTCATGCCGGCCGGGCAGGAAAAGCGAACGCTGGTCGGGCGACCCACCCACCGCGCGGATCATGAAAGTGAACGGTGCGGCGGCTGAAGCCGCTGGGGCGCGTCACGCCACGAGCGCTCCATCCGCGTAGGAGAGCGGACGGCTGTCGCGGCTGACGAGAAACTCCGGGCGGGGCTCGCCGGGCGGCACCGGGACATTTGCCACGCTGTTGTAGGTTACGATCATCATGGTGCGGTCCCACGGGGAGAGGTTGGGTGCGGAGCCGTGGGCGAGGTTGGGATGGAAAATCATCACGCTGCCGCGCGGGCCTTTCGGGGCGACGATGCCGCCCTCCTTCACGAGACCGGCGATGGTTTCGCGGTCGAGGGAGTATTTAAGGTCGGCGCTCACGTTATCTTGCCAGCCGCCGCGACCGCGGGCGGCCTCGACATCGATCATACCGTGGCGGTGCGAGCGCGGGATGCACATGAGGGGACCGTTGAACTCGGTGACCTCGTCCAAATAGACCATGATGTTAACGCAGCGCGGTTCGACCATGCCGTCGCCCTTTTGCCAAAAGATGTAGTCTTGGTGCCACTTCCAGACGTCGCCGCCGAAGGCCGCCTTGAAGTTGATCTTAAACTGATAGACGTAGGTCGGACCACCGACGAGCTGCTCGGCGGGACGGAGCAGGCGCGGCAGGCGCGTGAGCTTCGACATCACCGGGCTGGTGAGATGGCAGCCGTGGAGGGCGCGCACGGTGCGGCCGTCTTTTTCCATGACCCGGCTGGGGTGATCGATCACCGCCAAAGCTTCCGTGGCGGTTTGGAGCGCAGCAATCTCCGCATCGTTAAAAACGCTTGGGAAAAAAAGCAGGCCGTCTTCTTCGTAACGCGCCATCTGTTCGGAAGTGAGCTCCATAATGAAAAAAGTTACCCGACCGTTGGGCGCGGACGGAACCACTTCAAGCCTCGGGAGGTTATATTTTATAAAATTTCCATTCCGCCGGCAATGAGCGCAAAACCCGCGTGGCGCGACGGACTGAAATCCGCGCGCGCTCCACAGATGACGCACACCGCCGATTTTCCATTGGCCTCGCCGCCGGCCGGCGCTTACTCCCGTGCTTCCACGTGAATCCTTCCACCGACTCCGCCGCCGACTCTGCCATCCTCAACGTCCTCGCCGACCGTTACGCCTCCTCGGCGATGAAGGCCATCTGGTCGCAGCACGGGCGCGTCGCCCTCGAGCGCGATTTCTGGATCGCCGTCATGAAGGCCCAGCGTGATCTCGGCGTGGCGATCCCCTCCGAAGCGATCAAGGACTACGAGCGCGTGAAGGGGCAGATCGACCTCGCCGCCATCGCCAAGCGCGAGCGCGTCACCCGCCACGACGTGAAGGCGCGCATCGAGGAGTTCTCCGATCTCGCCAAGCGCCAGTTCATCCACCTCGGCCTCACCAGCCGCGACCTCACGGAAAACGTCGAGCAACTCCAGATTTTCAACGCGCTCAAGGTCGTCCACTTCAAAGCCGCCGCCGCCCTCCTCGCCCTCGCTCGCCAGGCCGACGCGCACCGCGACCTCATGCTCACCGGCCGCACGCACAACGTGCCCGCGCAACCGACCACCCTCGGCAAGCGCCTCGCGATGTTCGGCCAGGAATTACTCTGCGCCTTCACGCGCATCGAGGAACTCATCGCCCGCTACCCCGTGCGCGGCCTCAAGGGCGCCGTCGGCACGCAGCTCGACCAGCTCACCCTCCTCGGCGGCGACGCCGCCAAGGTCGCGAGTCTCGAGGCCCGCGTCATTAAGCACCTCGGCTTCCGCGCCTCGCTCGACTCCGTCGGCCAGGTCTATCCGCGCAGCCTCGATTTCGAGGTCGTCACCGCGCTGCACCAGCTCGGTGCCGCCGCCGCGAGTTTCGCCACCACGCTCCGCCTCATGGCCGGTGCCGGCCTGCTCACCGAGGGCTTCCAGGACGGTCAGGTCGGTTCCTCCGCGATGCCGCATAAAGTCAACGCCCGCAACTGCGAGCGTATCTGCGGCTTCTCCACAATTCTCTCGGGCTACGTCACCATGACGGGCGCGCTCGCCGGCCACCAGTGGAACGAGGGCGACGTCTCCTGCTCCGTCGTGCGCCGCATCGCGTTGCCCGACGCTTTCTATGCGATCGACGGCCTCCTCGAAACCTACCTCACCGTGCTCCGCCAGATGGAGGTTTTCCCCGCCGCCATCGCCGCCGAAAACGAGCGCAACCTGCCCTTCCTCTCGACGACCACGATCATGATGGAAGCCGTGAAACGCGGCGCCGGTCGCGAGACCGCCCACGAAGCCATCAAGGAGCACGCCCTCGCCGCCGCCAAGGCACTGCGCTCCGGCAACGGCGACGCCGATCTCCTCGGCCGCCTCGCCGGCGACAAGCGCATCGGCCTGAACAAAAAAGCCCTTCAAGCGATCCTCGCCGAGAGCGCCCGCTTCGTCGGCGCCGCACCGCATCAAGTCGATGCCTTCGTCGCCGAGGTGAAACCGCTCGCAAAACGCCACAAGGGCGCCGCCGAGTATCAGCCGGCGCGGTTGCTTTGAATTTTCACCTTCACCGCGTTTCCTGCACGCGGATGCGCCGATATTCCATCTGCCCTCGGTCGCTCTCCAGTCCGATCGGACCCGTCGCCGGCACGGGCATCGCATCGGCCAAAATCTCGCCGTTGCACGTCACGTGCGCGAGTCCGCCCTTCACGGTCACGACGATCTCGTTCCAATCGAGTGGGCGATAGTTTTTCAGCAGGAAATAAGGCCCCGCCAATAGGAAATCCCGACACTGGAGCTGCGGTTCGCGGATATAGATGCCGCTGTCCGCCGACGGGCTGGCGCGAAACTCCACCTTGAGCACGAAATCCTTCGGGAATTTACGCGTCGTCACCAGCTTCTGGAAATTCCGCTCGAGGCGCGACACCGTGACGATCAACCGGCCGTTCTTCGCGATAAAGCGGCCGTCGGCCGCCACCGTGGCACGCTCGGCCAAAGGCTGGTCGGCAAAACTCCAGCCCGCGAGATCGCGCCCATTGAACAGCGGCTCGAAGCCCGGCTCGGGCGTGAAATCGTCCGGCCACGCCGGCACGAGCCCGAGCGTCTCCAGCACCGGGCGCAGCGCCGCTTCCCAGCGTGAATAGCCGATGCCGTTCGGGTGAAGCAGATCGGGGAATTCTTCCGGCTTCGCATCACCCTGCGCGTTGGCGAAGAGCGTCCATGTATCGAGCACCGTCACCTGGGGCTCGTCCTTGATCGCGGCGAACAGGAGCTGGTTGAGTTTTTTAATCTGCGTCGCCGGGCGTTTCTTCACCTCCGCGCTCGGCATGACGTTGCACAACACGACGGGCAGAGCGGGATTGTGCTGCTTCAACGCCGCGAGGATCAGCCTCACGTTGCCCACGATCACCTCGGGCTCGGCCTGCTCTTCGAGATCGTTGGTGCCGATGAGGAGCACCACGCCGCTGGGCCGCAGCACGAGCACGTCTTCCGGGAGGCGAATCAGCACGCCGCGCGTCGTATCGCCGCTGATGCCGCGGTTGGCGACTTTCACGCCGGGAAACAGGCTGCCCATGCGCTCGCCCCAACCCTGCGTGATCGAGTCGCCGAGAAACACCAGCGCCCCCTGATCGGCCGCCGTCCGACCGGCCCAGCCCGCGCGCCGCTCCCGCCAGAGTTTCCGAAACCAGTCCGCCCGGCGCAGCGGGCCCGCCCCGGGCAGGCCGTCGTCAGTCGCGGGAATTTCAAAACGGGGATCAGGTGCCAGCAGCACCGTTTCGGCGGCCTTGGTCACGGCCGCCGAGGGCGTCGGAGCGGGTGACAGCACCGTTTGAGCGCCAGCCGCGAGGGCTGAAAACGCGAAGACACCGCAGAGCCAAAATGAAGGGGCACGTTGCATGGGGGATTGGGGTTGCGACGACGTTGCCGCCGGCCGGTCGGCCCGGTCAAACGCGTTCTCGGCCGTGGGTCGCAGCGCGCCGTCGCCCCTCGGGCTCGGGGTCGACCCGTGATTCCATTCCCTCTCACCTCGGCCCGATCCCTCATCTCATTTTCCCCAAGCCCGTCCTCGGGAAATTTTCGTTTGCTTCCGCCGCACCCGCCGCGCTTTCTCTCCAATTCTCGCAGTCGAATCCCTGTTTAAATTTAACACCACACTATCATGGCTGAACTCGTAGGAAACGTCTTGGTGGGCCAATCCGGTGGCCCCACCGCCGTCATTAACGCCAGTGTCGCCGGCATCATCGCCGAAGCGCTGAACCACGAGTGCATCGAGGAGATTTACGGCACGCTGAACGGCGTGCTCGGTATTCTCCAAGAGGACTTTATAGACCTCGCCTCGCAGTCCCAGCAGCAGATCCGCGCGCTGAAACACACGCCCGGCGCCGCCCTTGGCACCTGTCGCTACAAGCTCAAGAAGCAGGCCGATTTCGACCGCGTGCTCGAGGTCTTCAAGGCCCACAACATCCGCTATTTCTTCTACATCGGCGGCAACGATTCGCAGGATACCGCCGACAAGATCTCGAAGCTCGCGCAAGCGCAGGGCTACGAACTCCGCGTCATTGGCGTGCCGAAGACGATCGACAACGATCTGCCGCTCACCGACCACACCCCCGGCTACGGCTCGGTCATCAAGTATCTCGCCACCACCGTGCGCGAACTCGCTTGTGACAACGAGGCCATGGGCCAGGGCGATCTCGTTTCCATCATCGAGGTCATGGGCCGCTCCGCCGGCTGGATCGCCGCCGGCGCCACCCTCGCGAAGCGCAAGGATCACCCACACGATCCGCCCCACATCATCCTGCTCCCCGAGGTTCCTTTTGCCCAGGAGAAGGTTCTCGAAGACGTGAAGCGCGTGCTGAAGCGCGAGAAATTCTGCCAAATCGTCGTCGCCGAGGGTCTCGTTGACGCCGATGGCAATTACCTCGCGGCCGATGCCGCCACCGACGCGTTCGGCCACGCCAAGCTCGGCGGCGCCGGCGATGCTCTCGGCGAGATCATCGAAGCCAACATTCCCGGGGTGAAAGTGCGCGTCGCCAAGCCCGGCCTCGCCCAGCGCTCCGCCGCTCACGCCGCTTCCAAGACCGACGCCGACGAGGCCTACCTCGCGGGCGAAGCCGCCGTCGAAGCCGCCATCCGCGGCGAGACCGACAAGATGATCACCCTCGTCCGCGGCGACACCGAGCACTACACCGTCGAGACCGGCCTCGCCTCCCTGAGCGAGATCGCCAACGGCGTGAAGAAGCTCCCGAAGGATTGGATCAACGAAGACGGCATCAGCATGAACTTCCAGTTCCTGCGCTACGCCCAGCCGCTCATCATCGGCGAAGTCGCCGTGCCTTACGCCGATGGCGTTCCGGTGTTCGCGAAGCTCGAGAAGTCGCGCATCGACAAGGTGCTGCCGGCCTACGAGCTCTAAGCTCCGTAAAACGGATTTAGTTTATCAAGGCCGGTCGTCATGACCGGCCTTTTTCATGTCCGAGGTAGGGCGGATTATCCCTAATCCGCCGCCGCGATGTCGCCCGCTTCACGCCCCGCGCTCAACCGGCGCGTTAAGGATAACGCGCCCTACCTTTAGCCTACTGCAAACACGCCGCCAACAACCGGTCATGCACATCCGTAGCCGCGATGCACGCATCGCCTGGCAGCGAGCCCGTGCCGATGAGCACCGGCCACTCGGCCGAGTCCTTCGGACACGTGCCGTGCGAACCTTTCACGAGTGAAGGATCGAGCGAGATCACGTCCATCAGCATCCGGAAACCGAGCATCTTTCGCACGAGTTTACCGATGACCTTCAACTTCGGCAGCGCGATCTGAGGATCGATGAACAGCTCCACCGGATCGTAGCCGTATTTGCGGTGGATATCCACGCAGCGCGCAAAATCAGGCGCCTTCTTCTCGTCGTTCCAGTAGTAATACGTGAACCACGCGTCCTCTGCGGAAAACGCCACGAGGTCACCTGAGCGTTCATGGTCGAGCCCCTCCGCCCGCTGGCCCTCTGCATCCAGCACCCGCGCCACGCCATCAACACCCTCGACCGCTGCGCGCACCGCGGAAAGCAGTGAACGGTCGTTCACATAAATGTGCGCGACCTGATGATCGGCTATCGCGAAGACCTTGCTCGCGCCGCAGTCCATCAGCTCAAGATCCATCTCGTCCTTGATCGTGATCCAACCCTTAGCGCGGAACACACGGTTCAACGCAATCGAGCGCTTCACCGCCGTGATCCCGTATTCCGAGAGCACCACCGAGCGCACGCCGCGCTTCGCGTAAAAATCAATCAGCCCACCCGCCACGCGGTCGATCTCCCGATAGTCCGCCGCCAGCTTCGGATCATTCGGCCCGAGGCGCTGCAAATTATAGTCGAGGTGCGGCAGGTAAACCAGCGACAGGTCCGGCTTGTGTTTTTCTTCGACCCACTCCGCCGAGCGCGCGATCCACTCTGAAGATTTGATTCCCGCCAGCGGACCCCAGAACGCGGGAAACGGGAACGGACCGATGTCCTTTTTGATCTCTTCGCGCAGCCCCATCGGATGCGTGTAAACGTCGAACTCCTTGCGCCCGTCGGCCGGATACATCGGGCGCGGCGTGATCGACCAGTCCGCGCTCGCATACATGTTATACCACCAAAAGAGCTTCGCGCACGTGAAGCCCGGCCGACGCTCGCGCAGCGTCTCCCAGAGTTTTTTCCCCTGCACCACGTGGTTCGACTGTTTCCAAAACTGATGCTCCGCGAGCGTGCGATCATACCAACCGTTGGCCACGCAACCATGTCCCGCTGGCGGACGCCCCGTGAGATACGTGCTCTGCGCCGTGCACGTGACCGCTGGCAGCACCGGCTTCACGCGGATCATTCCGCCCGTCTGCACCAACGCCGAGAGCCGCGGCGTGTCTGGCCCCAACACCCGCGGTGTCAGACCAACGACGTTGAGGATCGCGGTGCGGTTAGACATGGCGGGGAAACTGATAGCTAAGAGCTGAGAGTCCAGAGCCAGACTTCCCCATCACACGAACCGATGTTCGGTGTCTGGCTCTCGGCTCTAGACTCTCAGCTCTTAGCTCCATCGGCATCGCTCAGCCATAACGCTCGCGCAGTTCGTCAAACGCCGCCTTCACGACCGCGCCGTCCATCTCGTGAATCTCCAGCCGCACCCCGGGCGCGCGAATCATCGGGATGCTCAAGCGGCCACCGAGGTGCTCGCGAAACTCCTCCAACCCATCGAGCATATCCTGCCGGCCGGTCGCGCTGCGGATATGCTTCACCGGCGCAAACAATTCAAAGCCCAACCCCTGAATCACGCCTAGAATGCGCTCGGCATCCGCCTCCGACAGCAGCCCTGTGCGCCGCGCATAGATGAGATCGATCGCCATGCCCACCGCCACCGCCTCGCCATGGCTCACACGAAACTCCGAGAGCTGCTCCAGCTTGTGCGCCGCCCAGTGGCCAAAATCCAGCGGCCGCGCCGAACCGCGCTCGAAGGGATCTCCTGCCGTCGCGATATGCTCCATGTGCTGACGCGCGCTCTCACGAATAACGGCCTCGTAGGCTTCGGCCTCAAACTTCGCCAACGCCGGCACGCGCGCCGCGATGAATTCGAAAAACGCCGCGTCGCGGACCAGCGCGACCTTCACCGCCTCGATCAGCCCCGCGCGCCGGTCGCGCGTCGGCAATCCGTGCAACAGCGAGAGATCGTTGATGATCGCGTGTGGCACGCCGAACGAGCCGAGCCAGTTTTTCTTTCCAAAGAAATTCACGCCGTTCTTCACGCCCACGCCACCGTCGCCCTGACTGAGACTCGTCGTCGGCAGGCGCACGAGGGGAATCCCACGATGCGCCGTCGCCGCCGCGAAGCCCACAAGGTCAAGCACCGCGCCGCCGCCAACCGCGACGACATACGAATGCCGGCAAAGCCCGGCCGCTTCGATGGCTTTCCAAACCGCTTCCAATTGGGAAAAGTCATTCTTAATTCGTTCGCCGCCCGCCAGCGCCACCGGCGCCGCCGCGAGCTTCAACGTCTCGCCCCGTGCCGCGAACCAGCGCGTGATTTTTTCTGCAAACCCCGGAAACGCCGTCTCCAGCCCCGCATCCCAAATGACGAGTGCGCGCACATTTTCGCCCGCTTCCCGTGGCGTCAGCGTCTGCGCGAGCGTGAGATTTTCGAGAGCAAAGACATCGCGGGTAAAAATCAGCCGATGCTCATGCTGGAGCGTGATTGGAAACGAAAGATTGGGCGAAGACTCAGCCATGGACGTGATAGATTTAGCCGGCATCCCTTTCACAACCGCAAGGCCGCAATCGCGACCTCAGCTCGACGCCGCTTTCCGCTGCGCCCATTTGCCGAGCGGAACCGACACCACGCAGCAGACCGCCGGTAGCCACGCGCCGATGGCGAGCAGCGCCACCGCGTCAACAAAGGGAATGAACGCCAGCATCTTTCTCACGAGCTTGCCGAGTTTCTCCGCGGGCGCGCCGGGATGATATTCGCGGCGTGCGAGCAGACTCAGCACCACGATGTAAATGAAGAGCGCAACGATCCACGCGACAAACGCGCGGCTCATCACGTGTCCCGGGAGCGTCGAGATCGTCACCGCGAGCATCACGCGGCAACCCGCCATGAGCAGAACGGATCCGGTCCAGCGTTTGTGCAGCCAATCGTAGAGGAGAATCGTCGCCGCCAGCCCAGCCGCCGCCATCGGCGAAGCGCCCGCGTAAACCAACAGACCCAATCCCGCCGCGAGTTGCAGCGCGCCGACCCAACCCGCCGTCGAGCGGGCGATGAGCCCAAGCGGGATCGCGCGTTCGGGGCGATGCTTGCGGTCAAACCCTGCATCAAAGACGTCGTTCAACGTCGTGCCCCCCGCGTAGGCCAGACTGCCGGCGACAAATGTAAGCACGAGCAAACCCACCGCCGGCCATGCAGCCGTGAGCGGCGAGGAAAGCACGAGCGCGGCGAGGACGTTACTCCACACCGAGGGGAAATTTCCCGCGCGCGCGAGGTCGAGCCAAAGGCGAAAGGAGGAGCGGGAACCCGCAGCTTTATCCGACACGCTCATCGGACTCCCTCTCGATAACTGTAAGCCCGACCGTGGGTCGGGCTCAACCGACCAACGGTCGGTTCTACAACATACGGGTCGGCCAAAAACACGCAGGAATTCTTCATGGGATGAAGCGGGCTCAAGCCATCCCCCGCGCAGCGAGCGCGGCGAGCGTCCATGCGTATTCGCCCACGAGCTGATCTTCGATGCTGACGCGCAGCGCCGCGGGCAGCACTTCCCACGTGTAAGTTTCCATCTCCACGTGCTGACACGCGGCGGGATGCGCCTTCATCCAGTCGAGCGCGCCTAATAAATGATCGCGCGTATCGCCAAACGGCGCGCCGGGCGCGGCATGCAGCGGCAGATGAAAATGCACGCGCCACTCGTCGTCGGGCTGCGAAGGCACTGCATCGGCGAGAGCATCGGGGAGATCGACGTAGCGCTTGCGCACGACTCCCGTGGCGGCGTTGCCCACGACGACCTGGTGCAGATACGTCGGCTCGACAAACGCCGCGAGCGCCGCGCGCCCGGCCGTATCGGGCTTCACGCACAGCGCGGAGCTCAGGTGAATTTTACTCAGGCGCAGACCGGCTGCGGCGAGCCGGTCGAGCGCCTCGGCCGGCGACTCAAATTCCACGCCGAGATGGCAGCAATCGTAGTTCACGCCGACGCGGCGCAACAAACCCTCGGCCTCAACGCCCCAGTCGCTGGCGCGCCAACCTTCGAAAAAATCCACCGTCTCCGGCGTCGTCTCAAATGTGCAGCACGGCTCCGGCTCAAGCCCGAGGTGGAGGTCGCGACCCGTGCGGTCAGATTTTTCCGCGATGTATCGGCCGACGGCGGTGACGTTCGCATAGATCGCCGCAAGCCGCTCCGGATTGTTATCCGTCCAAGCTTTGAACGATCCCGGCACCGTGCTCACGCTGCCCGCGACGCCGGCGGGCACGAGTTGCGCGATCAGATCGAAAAGCAGTTTCGTGTAGGCGAGGCGCTCGGGCGTGGACCAATCGGGCGCATAAACCTGCTCCTTCACGCGCGTGCCATGGAAACTGCCGTAGGGAAATCCGTTGATCGTGAAAACGTAGCAATCATTCGCATCGAGCCAGTGGCGGAATGCGGTCAATGCGGCGGGTTGCGCGAGTTCTTCGGCGGCGCGATGGCCGAGCCGGAGACCAATCGCGTAGGGCCGGCCGGCGGCGACGCGGCGACGGACAACCAGCGTGTGACGCTCGAGCGTGGCGAACGTCTGCGCCCAAGTCTCTCCGCGGTGGACGTTGGTGCAGTAGGCGAGGTGCAGGCCGTGATTCAGTTTCATCCGACGGACTCCTCGCCGAGGCGAAACTTCGCGCACTGCGACAAAAAGCGGATCGGGTTCTGATAAAGCACCTGATCGACAAACTCCGCCGTGTGCCCGCGGCGCCGCATTTCAAACGCCGCCTTCGGCACCGCCAACGGATCGCTCACACCCCAGTCGCACGCCGAGTTGAGCCAGATGCGCTCGTGCGCACTCGTCTCCAGCATATCGACCGCGCGCGGCGGCGAAGACTTCGAATCGGGATAAAGCGTGATGCCCGCCCAGAACCCCTGATCGAGCACATGGTTGATCGTGTGCTCCTCGACATGGTCGATGATGACGCGCCCCGGCTTCACGCCTTTGTGCGAGAGCAACAGGTCCACGATGAGCCGCGTGCCCTTGAGCTTGTCCTCGAGGTGCGGGGTGTGAACGAGGATCAACTGGTCGTGCTTCACCGCGAGATCCACGTGCTGCTCGAGCACCTTGAGCTCGTTGCGCGTGTTGCGATTCAGGCCAATTTCACCGATGCCCAAGACGTTCGGTTTCTCAAGAAACTCCGGAATCATCGCCAGCACATCGGCCGCGAGCGAAAGATCCTCAGCTTCCTTCGGGTTGATGCAGAGCCAGCAGAAATGCGGCAGCAGAAACTTCGCCGCGCGCGCCGGCTCGTATTCGGTGAGCTGGCGGAAGTAGTCACGAAAGCCATCGACCGAGCTGCGGTCAAAGCCCGCCCAAAACGCCGGCTCGCACACCGCCGCGCAACCGGCCGTGACCATCGCCTGATAGTCGTCCGTGGTGCGGCTCACCATGTGACCGTGGGGTTCGATGTAACGCATGTGGTCGAAAGAAGAATTATTTGGCCGCGGGTTTTTGCCATGCCCCGAGCGCCGCTTTGCCGGAAGAGATTTTATCCGCCTTGGTCGTCGGATCGCTCAGCTTTTCGAGAATCCGGCGTGCCCGCTCGGGCTTGCCATCCACAAGCACTGCCGCCGCTTTGCGCAGCGCCTCGCAGCGAAAATCGCCGGACGCGCCGTAGCGTTCCACGCGGTCCAGAAACGCCGCGACCTCGATCAGCTTCGCCCGCACCGGAATGAATCCGTGATCGACGACGGCCCGCGTAGGAACGTTGGCGGGCAATCGACCCGGAGTGCGTGGGGTGCGAGTCTTGGGCATGACTGAAGAGAAGTTGAAAAGTCAGATTACCGAAACCAGGTCAAAGTAAACCACTGCCTACGCGGGAAATCAAATGACTGCGTCACTACCACGCAAACGGCTTGGCTCCGCAGACAACTCGCGCACCGTTCCCCGCGCGGCTGCGTCTCGCCGCCCACCCCCAGAATCCCCACCCCATGCCCGAAGATCTCATCCTCGTAAACGAGCGCAACCGGGCCATCGGCCGAGGCGAGAAACAGGCCGTGCACGCCGCCGGTGCATTGCACCGCGCGTTTTCGATTTTTCTGGTCGATACTGACGGCCGCATCCTCCTCCAGCGCCGCCAGCGGACGAAATATCATTCGGGTGGATTGTGGGCCAACACCTGTTGCGGCCACCCTCACCCCGGCGAACGCACGTTGAGCGCGGCCAAACGGCGTTTATGCGAAGAGTTGGGCATCACCGCCCGCCTGCACTTCGGGTTTCTGGTGCGCTACGAGGCGAAGTTTCCCAACGGTCTTCGCGAAAATGAAATTGCGCACATCTACTTTGGGCTCCTTTCGACGGAGGTGCACCCCGCTCCCGCTGAAGTCATGGCCACCGACCGGCTCACGCTGGCCGAGCTGAAGCGGGCTGTCGCCGCGCGCCCCGGGAACTACTCATTCTGGCTGAAGCACTATTTGCAGCACCACGGGCGCGCGCTGCGATCCGGCCTGCTCACAGCGGCCGAGTAGTCGGCGAGCGGGCTCGCACCCGCACTGGAAATCCCCAACGCCGTTTCCAGCGCGCAACTCCCCGCTTGCCCGCCCAGCCCGCCTCAAGCCAAAACCTCCGCCACCATGCTGCCGCTTTTCTCCGTCATCGACGCCATGCCTCTCTGGGCCTGGGCCGCGTTCTTCACGTTTATCACCGCGATGCTCGCGCTCGACCTCGGCGTTTTCCAGAAGGAGTCGCACGTCGTCAGTATGAAGGAGGCGCTCGGCTGGTGCATCGTGTGGGTCCTGCTCGCCCTCGGCTTCGGTGCGCTGCTCTGGCAGTGGCGAGGCCCGGAACCCGCCCAGCAGTTTCTCGCCGGCTACCTCATCGAGCTGTGCCTGAGCGTGGACAACGTCTTCGTTTTCATCCTCGTTTTCGCCTACTTCAAGGTCGAGCCGCGCTACCAGCATCGCGTGCTTTTCTGGGGCATCATCGGCGCCGTGCTCATGCGCGCGGTGTTCATCATCGTCGGGGTGAGCGTGATCGCCCGCTTCCACTGGATTCTCTATATTTTTGGCGCGTTCCTCGTTTACACCGGCGTGAAGATGGCTCTCCCGAGTAAAGACGCCGAAGTCGATCCCGAGCATAACTTCGCGGTGAAGCTCTTCCGCAAGTTCTACCCCGTAGCCCCGCATAACGAGCACGGCCACTTTTTCACGATCCACCAGGGCCGCCGCATGGCCACGCCGCTGTTCATCGTGCTGATCGTGATCGAGACCACCGATCTCGTCTTCGCCCTCGATTCCCTGCCGGCCGTGCTCGCGATCACCAAAGACAGCTTCGTCGCGCTCACCTCCAACATTTTCGCGATTCTCGGCCTCCGCTCGCTCTACTTCGCACTCAGCGGCATCATGGGCCTCTTCCGCTATCTCAAGATCGGCCTCGCCCTTATCCTCGTCTTCATCGGCGTGAAGATGCTCATCGAGCACTGGGTCAACATCACGACCGGTGTCTCCCTCGCCGTCATCGGAGGCGTGCTCACGACCTCGATCCTGATGTCCTGGCTGATCCCGCAGCCGCCAAAGAAAAACTGACCGCCTCGGTCAGGGCATGAACCGCGCGGCCCACTCTGCCCGCGCCAGCGGACGCGGTTTCCACTCGCCCCAGATCCGGTAGCGAAACCGCGCGATGAGCTTGTAGCCCGCATCGCGCCAGCTCGCTGGCAGCAACCGCGCCCATGCGAGCACCCGGCCCACCCCGCCCAACGCCCGCGCCGCCGCCAGCGCGCCATCAGTGCGGAGCAAAAACTCCGCGCGTTCCCGACGCGCCCAATCCGGCACGAAGACCAGCGAATCAAAATCCTCCGTCGGCAGCCCGTGCGCCCGCAGATACGCCTGCGCCGCCACGCCCTGCAACGGCGCAAACCGCAGCACGCCGCGCCCGTCCATTCGCAGCAGCAACCGCACGATCCGGTTGCACAAGCCGCACTCGCCGTCGAAGAACAGCACCGGCCCGGCTGGGGCCGAGGCTACGGGCGGGTTCAGGGGCGAGAGTTGCGACGAGGCCTGCACGCGCCCACTCAATCCCACAACCTCAGCGCCGCAAGCCACCTCGCAACGGACCTTGCTTGAACCCAAAAAAAGCCGGCCGCCTTTCAGCGACCGGCCTCGATTAATAAACCACCGCCGCAGCTCCCGACCCGCGGGCAGCCGTTGGCGGTTAGTTAGCTGACTGCGATCTTACGCGGCTTCGCGACCTCACTCTTGGGGAGCCTGACGTTCAGCACGCCGTCGCGCAGCTCGGCGCCGATTTTTTCGGCATCGATGGCGTTATCGTGCGTGAGCACGAGCTCGTAGGCAGTGTTGGCGGTCTCGCGGTAAAGCGAGGTCCAACCCTCGGGCGTCTTCCAAGCGCGGCGGCCGACGATACGGACCTGGCTGTCTTCAGCGGTGATCTCGAGGCCGTCCTTGGCCACGCCGGGGAGTTGCACCGCCACCCTGTAGGCGTCGGTCGTCTCGTTAACTTTGTAGGCTGGGCGCACGGTCTGCGTGTTTTCGGTGACGCAGTTGTCACCGCAAGCAGCAGCGGACGTGCGATTGAGGCCGGGGAGGATATTGGTGAGGAGACTCATAGTAATAATGGGTTCTGATTTTGGTATTTTTTCGGATGCGTGAGCCGCGGATCACTTCACCTCGACGGTGAATTTCTTCGGCTTGGCCTCTTCGCGTTTGGGCAACGTGACCGTCAGCACTCCGTTCTCGTAGGCAGCGGCGACGTTGTCGGCCTGCACCTCATCCGCGATGCGGATGGAGCGGCTGAGCGTGACGATCTGCTCGACCTGGCCCTCGGTGGCGGCCGGTGTTTTGCGCGTGGCCGTGATGTTGAGCACACCTTCGACGAGATCGACGTTGATGTCGGCGCGGTTCACGCCGGGGAGTTCCGCGCGGACGAAGGTGTTGGCCTTGTCCTCGTAGAGATCGACCGGGAACTGCGTGGCCGCAGCGTAGCCACCGGCCGCAGTTTCAAACAAGCGGTCGATTTCAGTCTCAAGCCCGGACCACGCCGAGCGGGAAAAGCCGCCAGAAGCGGCGGCGAGGTTGCGAACAGTAGGATAAGCGTAACGAACGAATCTCATGATAGTAGGTGGATTATGTTTTTAGATTTCGGGCATCGTGCCCTTGTGAATGCAGACCCTTTTGCACGTCTGGTGCCGTCCGCCGCGACGCCCTAACCCACGCTGGCCGCGAGGTTTGTTTTCCTGTGCCTCTCTGTGCTGCGTTAAAATTCCCCACCTGCGACAGGCCGATTGCGCAAATCCGACGCTTTACCGGTTCACCGCCCTGCTACGCGCGGCATCACACGCGGAAAAGCCGTGCCCCGCCGCGCAAAGGGTGGTTTCTTGCGCCCTCTTTAAACGCATGACCTTCGACTTCGATACGCCGCATCAACGCCTCGGCACCGACTCCCAAAAGTGGCAAAAATATGCCGGCCGCGACATCCTGCCTCTGTGGGTCGCCGACATGGATTTCAAATCCTCGCCCGCGATCATCGCCGCGCTCCATGAACGCGTGGAGCAAGGCATCTTCGGCTACGCCCGGCCCGTGCAGGCCACCGTCGATGCCGTGGTCAACGCGATGCAGGCGCGCTACGGTTGGAAGATCGACGGCTCGTGGATCGTCTGGCTCCCCGGCCTCGTGTGCGGGCTCAACGTCACGGCGCAGGCCTTCGCCCAAGCCGGCGACGAGGTGCTCACCCTCACCCCAGTTTATCCGCCGTTCATGACCGCGCCGAAAAACTCCGCGCGCATTTCTGCCCAAGCCTCCTTCGTGCTCAACGCCGGCCGCTGGGAAATCGATTGGGTTGCCCTCGAGGCCGCCGTCACTCCGCGCACGAAACTCTTCTATCTCTGCAACCCGCACAATCCCCTCGCCCGCGTCTGGCGCCGTGAGGAGCTCGTGCACCTCGGCGAATTCTGCGTGCGCCACAATCTCGTGCTCTGCTCCGACGAGATTCACTGCGACCTCATCCTCGATCCGACCCTGCCGCACATTCCCTCCGCCGCGCTCTCGCCCGAGCTCGCCGCGCGCACCCTCACGCTGATGGCGCCGAGCAAGACCTACAACGTCCCCGGCCTCGGCACCTCCTTTGCCATCATCAGTGATCCCGCGCTGCGCGCGCAGTTTGTCCGCGCCACCGCCGGCATCGTCGCCGAAGTCACCTGCCTCGGCTTCACGGCCTGCGAAGCCGCTTACCGCGACAGTGAGGAATGGCGCCAGGCGCTGCTCGTCACGTTGCGCGGCAACCGCAACTTCCTCATCGATTTCATCGCCCGCGAACTCCCCGGCGTAAAAGTCGAGGCGCCGATCGAGGCCACCTATCTCGCGTGGCTCAACGTCAAGGAACTCGGCCTGCCCGATCCCATCGCGCATTTCGAAAAGCACGGCGTCGGCCTCAGTGACGGCGCGTATTTCGGCGCGCCGAAAGGCCGCTACGTGCGCGTCAACTTCGGCTGCACCCGGGCTACCCTCGCCGAAGCGCTGCGCCGGATGAAGACCGCCCTGGCCGCGCTCTGACAACTGCCGCCCCGGTTCAACCTGCCCTCCAGCGACCGCCCCGCGCGCGCCATCATCTCCGCACTCCCGCCCCATTTACCCCTCGAATTTGTAACCTATTGGGTTACAAAATCGCTTCCATGCCGCTTCCCAATCATGCGAAAATCAGGCTGTGGCTTGAACTCGGAGATGCCTTGGCGATCGCCGCAGAAACCGGCAGGCGTCGTGCCCACTCCGCCCTTCGTCCGCACCGGTCCGCCTCCTACGCCACGCGGCGTCCGGGCGCCGAGTCTCCCATGTGGAACGTGTGCGTGACTCTGCTGCGCGAGGAGCTGAAGCGTCGCGGGATGAAGACCCAGCTCGCGCGCTACCTCGGAATTCCCAGGCAACGGCTCCACGATTTTCTGACCGGCAAAAGCCGCCTGCCCGACGCCGAACTCACCCTTCGCCTGCTTCACTGGCTCAACGAGACTCGCGCCGGACGCAATCCCGCCGTTTAAACTTGTAACCTATTAGGTTACAAACTGCCGGGGTTGCAGGAGGCCGAACGGGACGTTTACTTCCTGCTTTCCCATGCGCATCGGACCTCACGAGCTTTCTTCGAATCTGTTTCTCTCGCCGCTCGCGGGTTACACCAACCTGCCCATGCGCCTCACCGTGCGCGAACTCGGTGGACTCGGCTGGGCCACCACCGATCTCGTCAACGCCCGCTCCCTCCTCGAGCGCAACCGCGTCGCGCTCCAACTCGTCGCGTCATCGCCCGAAGACCGGCCGCTCGCGATCCAGCTCTTCGGCAGCGTGCCCGAAGAGATGCGCGACGCCGCCGTGATGTGCCAGGAACTCGGCGCGCAGTCCGTCGATATCAACATGGGCTGTCCCGTGAAGAAGGTCGTCAACATCGGCGGTGGTTCCGCAATGATGACCGAACTCGATAAGACCGCGTCGCTCGTCCGCGGCATGATCGCCGCCGTAAAAATTCCCGTAACCGCCAAAATGCGCCTCGGCTGGGACGACGATAATCTCACCGCGCCCGATCTCGCCCGCGTGCTCGAAGACGTCGGCGTGGCCGCGATTTTTGTCCACGGCCGCACCCGTGCGCAGGGCTTTTCCGGCACCGTCAATCTCGCGGGCATCCGCAGCGTCGTGCAGGCCGTCAAAAACATCCCCGTCATTGGCAACGGCGACGTCACCACGCCCGAGGCCGCGCGGCACATGTTCGCCGAGACCGGTTGCACGGGCGTGAGCATCGGCCGCGGCGCGTTCTATGACCCGTGGATTTTTCGCCGCACCGAGCATCTCCTGCGCACAGGCGAACTCTTGCCCGAGGCCACGTTTGCCGAGCGCATCCGCGTATTACGCCGGCATTTTGAGCGCTATATTGAGTTCTACGGCGAGGACCACGGCGCGCGACTTTTCCGCAAAGTCGCGCCGTGGTATGCGAAACGTTTCGGCCCGTCGAAGCTGTTTAAGCAGCGCATCGTCTCGATCGCCTCACGCGCCGATTTCGAGGCGGCACTGACCGAATACATCGCGTGGCGCGCGCCGTTCTGCGATGAACACGGTGAGTCGCTGCCGAAGTATTCGCCGCCGCCGATGGTCGCGACGTTTATGCGCGATCCGGCGGACGCCGCCGTCTTCGCGCGCGAGTCGATCCCCGTGCCCAAGGGGCCGGTGGACACGTGGTGAGCTTAACAGCGCAGGCGCCCCCTCCCGCCCACTAGCGTTGCGCGCCACGATGCGATCACCCAGCTTCAGGCCATGCCTTCCGCATCGCACTTCTGGGAGCTCATCCTCGGCACCATCATCGCGCTGTTGCCGCTGATCAACCCGCTCGCTTCGGCGCCGACGTTTCTCGCGATCACCGAGGGCGACTCGCACACACGCCGCATGCAGCAGCTCCGCATGGCGTGCATCTACATGGTCGTGATTCTCGTGAGCTTTCTCGTGGGCGGCACCTTCATCATGGGATTTTTCGGTATCTCGATCCCCGGCCTCCGTATCGCCGGCGGTATGCTGGTGGCGGGTATCGGCTCGACGATGCTGATGGCTGCACCCAGCGAGGCCGCCACCGACGATCCGGCACAACAGGCCGCGCGCGCCAAACGCGACGTTTCTTTTTCCCCGCTCGCGATGCCGATGCTGAGCGGGCCAGGTGCGATCGCCGTCACCATCGGCTTCACCTCGCTCGCGACCCAGTGGCTCGACTACGTGGCGATCATCCTCGGGATCGTCACCGTCGCCGTCATCACCTACGTGACGCTACGGCTCTCCGAGCGCGTGGTGCGTGTGATCGGCACCAACGGTATGAACGCCCTCTCAAAGGTCATGGGGTTTCTCATTCTCTGCATCGGCATCCAGTTCGTGGTAAACGGCGTCGTGGGCATCGCCACCGATCCCGCACTGCTCAAGGGCATCCGCGATGCGGTGCAGGCGCATTGAGGCTCCGCTCGCCCTGGTCCTTAAAAAGATCGCCCGCCCGTTCGCTCAGTAGCGCTTGGAAACCACGGCGCCGCTTCGGTCTTTGAAGAGCAAAAGGCGGTTTTCCGCGTCCACTCCGCTGAAGGTGATGTTCAGCCCTTCATCCACCAATTGGCCCATGCGAATGAGCCGGCCATTGATAAAGGCGACGGGCGGCGTAGTCTGGTTCACACCCGTCACTTTAGCATCGGCCACAAAGGAGCGGAATGCCTGGCTCGCCTCGGCGCTGGCCCGGATCTCGGTCGTGGCCGTGACTCCGGGAGCGACTGTCATCGTCGCGGCGACTTTGCCCAACGGGGGTGCCGACGGCGACGGCGCGCGGGCGCCACCGAGTTCGCCGGGGAGAGGAGTGCGGAGTGCGCGCTGACCGCCGGCGTCATCACCGTTGACGCTGCCGTCAACCCGGCCCTGCTCGCCGCTGCGCCGGGTGGCGATGGCATTTTGGGCATCACTGATCATCTTGCCCGGAGCGGCTGCCATGGCGTTCAGCGTATCGGACGGAGTAGGCGCGCTCGTGGTGGCGGGCGGCTTAGGCTTGGGCTTCGCCACTACTCTCGGCGGTGGTGGTGGAGCTTCGGGAAAGAAATGTTGATAGGCGAAAAAGCCGCCACCCCCGCCGATGACCAACAGCGCGGCAATGGCCGCGAACACGCCGACTTTCTTCTTTTTCCTCGGCCGGCTCGGCGCACCGATCGGGATACCGAGGGGTAGCACGGCTTCGTCGCCACCCTTGGACTCAGGCGCCCGAATATGGATGGGGATGGGAGGGCGGGTGCCGGATCCCTGTGAAGGCGCAAGCACCGGAAACGGCGGCGGCGTCTTGGCTTTGGACGACCCCGGGGGCGCCATCGTGGATGGAGGCGCCGGAGGTGGGGCGTCGGCTCCTTCCATGGCCGGCATGGGCATCGGCGGTGGGGGCGGAGGCGGCGGGACGCCATCAGAACTCTTGGGCTTGAACTTAAATTTGGGAGCTTCCCCGTCGGCCGCCGGTGCAAAAGAAGGCGGCGGAACGGGAGACGAAGGTGAAGGCGGAGAAAATGCGGGCGGCGGTGGCAGCCCGGGCGGAGCGGGCGGCGGCGGTGGCGGGACGGGCTCCGAAGCCGTTGGCGCTGACTCCGCGGGCAAGGTCGCGCGCGGGCGCAGTTTGATAATCGGCTCGGCCCCGGTGAGCTCGGGTAAAGTGGGCGGAGGTGGAGGCGGCGGCGCCACTTCGGCTTGGACCGGCGGCGGCGGGCTGGGAGGCGCGGGCGTGGGTTCAGCCGTCAGCCGCGGTTTGAGCCGAAGGCGCGGTGCATCACCGGATGTCAGGCTGGCAATTGACGCAGATGGAGGTGGCGGCGGTGGCGCTCCTTCATCGGGAGCTGCCGAAGGGGCCACGGACAGGCGCGGCTTCAACTTCAACGACGGTGGCTCCTCACTCATGCCCGTCACAAAAACAATTTCCCGCCCACACGAAACCAAAAAGATTCCCTCGCCGTCGGAATTCCGAAGAACCAATCTTTCCAGAAATCCCTGCCATGATGAAGCGCCCGACTCTTTCACTCCTCGCCCTTTCCTGCCTCCTCCTGACGGCCGGTTGCTCCTACTTCGGCAAAAACGCCAAGCCCAAGGAAAACCAGGCCATCGCCGCCGAGTTGGAAGAGAGCTTTCGCCAGCGTTGGATCGAGAAGCGCGCGACCGAACTCACCAGCCGCGGCATGGCGGCTGACTTGGCCCGCTCTCAGGCGATCGAAGAGTTTAAGACCAAATATACGTTCCCTACATCCACGGCGAAGTAAGGCCGGTCCACCGGTGCGCTGCACGGGCCGATACAGACCTCGCGCCGTTGACGCGCCTACCCAGACGCTGATTTTCGGCGCGTGACTCCCTCCCCCCACCCGCAGGCCGCTACCCGCGGTGCACTCGCCGCCGCGCTCTGCTACCTCACGTGGGGACTCGTGCCGCTCTTCTGGCGCCAGCTTGCCGCCGTCAGCGCAATCGAACTCATCGCGCACCGGCTGATTTGGTCACTGGTTTTTGCCGCTCCCCTTTTGCTCGGGTTAGGTGGCTTTGCGGACGTGCGCGCGGCGTTGAGCACGGGCCGCGGTTTCGCCATGAACCTCCTGAGCAGCGTCCTGCTCACCGGCAACTGGCTTGTCTATGTGTGGGGTGTGAATCACGGGCACGTGATCGAGTGCAGCCTCGGCTACTTCCTCGTGCCGTTGCTCAACGTCGCACTCGGCCGCTGGGTGCTCGGTGAACAACTCCGCATGGCCCAGATCATCGCCATCGGCTGCGCCGCCGGTGGCGTTGCGATTCAAGTGATCCAAGTCGGGCGACTGCCTTGGATCGCGCTCGCGCTCGCCGTCACTTTCGGTTTCTACGGCCTGCTGCGCAAACGCTCCACCCTGGGCCCACTCACGGGCCTCGTGGTGGAGACGACCCTACTTGCTCCCTTCGCCGGCGCCCTGCTGCTCTGGCGGCACCACACGGGCGAGGGAGCGCTCGGTCATACCAGCACGACCCTCCAACTCCTCGTGTTGAGCACCGGCGTGGTCACAGCGATTCCGCTCCTGCTCTTCGCCTACGGTGCGCGGCGCATCCGGCTCACCACCCTCGGGCTGCTCCAATACATCGCTCCCACCGTGCAATTCACGCTCGGAGTCGCGGTTTTCAACGAGTCGCTTTCCCGCGAACGCGCCCTCGCGTTTATTTTTATCTGGGCCGGACTCCTGCTCTACACGCTGGACAACGTGATCGCACAGCGCCGGATCGCGCGCAGTTAACTTTGGCTCGACGGCGGTGTGTCCGCAGCATGGGCTTCGGCGTCTTAGTCTTTTCCATCCCCCATGAAAATCCTCTATCCCCTCCGCGCATCGCTCATTCTGGCGGCCTTGGTGTCGCTCGCCATCGGCCAAACCACAGGTCCAGCCACGGCTTCCGCTGCTGCCCCGGCCGCACCCGTCAAAGTGGACGCCTCCGCGCCCATCGTGAAAGCCGATGCCAAGGGCGTGCCCGTCCCTGCTTTCATCAAAGCCCACGAATCCTTCCTCGCCCGCGGCAAAGCCGGCCCGGTCGGCGTGCTCTTCCTCGGCGATTCCATCACCGCCGGTTGGACCAAGGCCCCGCACATCTGGGAGGCTTACTATGGCAAATATGAGCCCGCCAACTTCGGCATCGGCGGCGACCAGACGCAGCACGTCATCTGGCGCATCGAGAACGGCGAATTCGAAGGCCTCACGCCCAAGGTCACCGTGCTCATGCTCGGCACCAACAATTCCGCCGCCCACACCGCCGCGGAAATCAC
This sequence comes from Opitutaceae bacterium, assembly GCA_025355125.1. Lineage (GTDB taxonomy): Bacteria > Verrucomicrobiota > Verrucomicrobiia > Opitutales > Opitutaceae > Tous-C4FEB. The sequence continues at coordinate 29,276 of JANXLP010000614.1, forward strand.
CGCCGCCAACAAAAAGATCGTGGATCTGATCAGGGCCAAGATGCCGACCTCGAAGGTGCTCCTCCTCGCGATTTTCCCGCGCGGCGCCAGAAAGGAAAAAGACGGCACGATTCCCGACAAGACGGTCGCCGATGCGGTCAAGCGCACTGAAGTCATCAACGCCGTAAACGCCGAACTCGCGAAGCTGGATGACGGTAAAAATATCCGCTACCTCGACATCGCCAACGTGTTTTATGGGCAGGACGGCAAGATCCCTTTCGCGATCATGCCCGACCAACTTCACCCCAACGCCGCCGGCTACCAACTCTGGGCCGACGCGATGAAGCCCTTGCTGACCGAAATGTTGAAGTAAGCGCGGGTCGCATCGCAGTTCATCGCAACGCGCATCCCCTCTCATCTATATCCGCCTCGGCCCACCGCCGGGGCGGATATTTTTTATTTACGGCGCGGGCGGAGGGGTTTCCCCCTTGATCTCGAGCAGCTCGATCGTGAACGCGAGCGTCGCATTGCGCGGAATTTTCGGTGCCTGACCCCGCGTGCCGTAGGCCAGCTCGGGCGGGATGATGACGACGCGTTTCTCGCCGACTTTCATGAGCTGCAACACCTGGTCCCAGCCCTGAATCACCTGCTCACGCGCCACGCGAAAGAGGAAAGGTTTATCCTTATCGAGATTCTGGTCGAACACGTCGCCCGAGAGCAGACGACCGGTGTAAAGCACCGCCACATTATCACCGGGCTTGGGCTGGGCGCCTGTGCCCGCCTGAAGGATCACATAGCGGATGCCGCTGTTGGTTTTCTTCGCCTCGGGCCAGGTCTTTTCCACATACTCCAAATCCTCGGCCGGGATTTTTTCGCGCTGGGCCTTGAGCACGGGTGCAGCAAGCAGGCAGCTCGCGAGCATGAAAAACGCGGGGCGGAAAAAACGGCGGGTCATGGGAAAAAGATGTAGCGCCGGACCGCCCGTTGACACGGAAATTTTTATCGGCGCACCGCCGGATGCTCCGCGATGAGCGCGAGCGAGCGGTGTAGTAGGGTGACGCCGGGTTCCATCCGATGCCATGTCGAGGCCCCCGACGGGTGCGGCAGCGGGATGCAATCGACGGCGTGTCCACGATAGGTGATGGGGAACATCTGGCCGATGGTCTCGATCAACGGCCGCTCGCCGAGAAACTGCGCAATCGCGAGTTTACCCACGGGCAGCACGAGTGTCGGGCGGAGAAGAGCGAATTCACGCTCCAGCCAAGCAGAACACCGTTCGATCTCATCGGGCGCTGGCACGCGGTCGCCGCCCTCGGGGCGTTTACCTGGGAAACAACGACACACTGCGGCAAAATAGATTCGGTCGCGCACCTCGTCTTCCGTCCAACCAGGTGCGAGGGCGAACCACTTGAAAAGCGTCTTGCCCGCCGTCCACGCGAACGGCCGGCCAAGTTTCGGCTCCTTGTCGCCGGGTGCTTGGCCAACGAGGAGCACGCGACTCGTGGTCGGCCGGCCGCCCACCGCCGGGCGATGCATGCGCGAGCAACGCGTGCAGGCGCGCACGGCGGCAAGGTGGGCTTCGACGGCGGCAAGGGTCGGGGGCATACACAAAAAGGGCGGGCTCTAAAGCCCGCCCTACTTTCAAGCGACGTAAACGAAAAACTCAGCGATCGCGCCGAACGCCACCGCCACCGGTGCCGCCGCCCGAACCGCTGGCGCCGAAGCGATTCCAGCCGCCCTCATTGGAGCGTTGCTGACCGCCGCCGCCGCCTTGGCCACCCTGGCGAGCGCCGCCGCCGCCACCTTGGCCCTGACGACTGCCGCCGCCGCCGCTTTGACCACGGCCTTGGCCGTTGCCTTGGCGGGGACCGCCGCTGCCATAACCGCCGCCGCGAAAGCCGCGCTGCTGCGCCGGCTGTTCAGGGCGGGCGATGATCGGGGCGTAAACAAAACCTTCGAGACGCAGCTCGGGAATCTTGGCGCCGATGAAGCGCTGGATGTCGCGGATGTCGCCGGCGTTTTCCGGGGAAACAAGCGTGAACGCATCGCCCACGGCCTGCGCGCGGCCGGTGCGGCCGATGCGATGCACGTAGTCTTCCGGTTTCTCGGGCACATCGTAGTTGATGACGTGCGAGACGCCGGCGACGTCGATACCGCGCGCAGCGATATCAGTGGCGACCATCACTTCGTATTTGCCCGATTTGAAACCTTCGAGCGCCTCAATGCGCTGGTTCTGCGAGCGGTTGGCGTGCAACACGGCGACCGCGTGATTGGCGGCCTTGAGGCGGCGGGCGATTTTGTCGGCACCGTGTTTCGTGCGGGAGAACACGATCACGCTGGAGAAGTCGGTCTTCGCGAGGAGGGCCTCGAGGAGTTCGAATTTCTGCTCGTAGGCCACGGGATAGAGCGCGTGGTTGACGGACTCGTTAACGGAGCGGGCGACGCCGATCTCGATCTTGGCCGGGTTGCGCAGGGCAAACGACGCGACGGCGGCGATTTCTGGCGGCACCGTAGCGGAGAAAAACAGGGTCTGACGCTCGCGCGGGCAGCGCGCGATGATGTCCTTCACCGTCGGCAGGAAGCCCATGTCGAGCATGCGGTCCACTTCGTCGAGGATGAGGATGTTGATATCGCGCAGGCTGATCTCGCCGGTCTTAAGGTAGTCCACAAGACGGCCGGGCGTGGCGACGATGATATCGACGCCGCGTTTGAGCTCGGAACGCTGCGCGCCGTAGCCGACGCCACCGAAAACGGCGACCGTGCGGATATCCGTGAAACGGGCGAAATTACGGAATGATGTCTCGACCTGCGCGGCGAGTTCGCGCGTGGGTTCGAGGACGAGCACGCGCGTCTTACCGTGAGCGGCGAGGCGGGTGAGGACCGGTAGCGCGAAGGCCGCAGTCTTGCCGGTGCCGGTCTGCGCAGAAGCGATGAGATCGCCGCCGCCGAGAACGACGGGGATGGCGCGGAGCTGGATGGGAGTCGGGTCAGTATAACCCGCGGCTTGGACGCCACGGAGGACCTGCTCAGAGAGATTAAGAGACTTAAAAGGCATGTGAGTGAAAAGCTGGCGAAACTGCGCCAGAGGGCAGGAGCGCAGGCTGAGTCATTTTCACTCGCTAACGCTCGCGGCTCGTGAGCCGCTGATAAAACGAAAAAAAAGACGGAGCGCCCGGAGGCACTCCGTCTGCAATTGATAATCGGTCCTTAGAGAACCGCGTTACTATTAGTAACGGCGCTCGCCACGGTCGCCGCCGCCGCCGCGATCGCCGCGGTAACCGCCGCCACCGCCGCCGCCGCCGAAACCACGACCGCCGCCGCCGCCGCCGCCGAAGCCACGACCGCCGCCGCCGCCGAAGCCGCGACCGCCGCCTTCTTCTTTTGGACGGGCTTCATTAACGGTCAGCTGGCGACCGCCGAGGTCGAGACCATTCATTTTCTCAGTGGCGATCTTCGCCTCTTCTGGGGTGCCCATGGTGACGAACGCGAAACCGCGTGGGCGGCCGGTCATCTTGTCCATGGCGACGTAAAGGTCGGTCACGGTGCCGAATTGGCTGAAGGCAGAACGGAGTTCGTCTTCGGTGGTCTTGAAGGAGAGATTACCAACGTATAGTTTGGAGTTGCTCATGATGATGTTGCGTAGATCCATCGCTCGCTGCCAGTCCGTTCCCACCGTGGGTTTCGAAATCATCACTTGAGCAACTGTGCTCAGCCTACGACTCACCAGATCCTGTCACCAAAACGCTTTCACTAACGACTGAGACGCCAGAAAGGCTAGCCCCGGGCATTACGCAAGGAGATTTTCACGGGCCGCGTTTTTCCAAATCTTTCGCCGCCGCGTTCTTCATGCGGTCTCCCGAATGGACCAGTGCATAAAAATCGCCCCGAGGAAGTAAGCCATCACTTCATCCGGTCTCCCAGCGCCCTCCCCCAGCGTTCATTTCCTTTTATGATAAAGTCCGCTTTCTCCATCCCAGCCCGTTTTACCTTCGGCGCATTCGCAGCTTTCATCACAGCTCTGTCACTTTCCTCCGCCGATCCGTCTGGTCCCGCGATCGCCAACACCTCCCATATCTACCCGGCCACCACGCTGGACCTTTCCGCCGACACATCCCGCCAAGTCGTCGTCGCTCAAGGCACCGCCGATACTTACCAAGGCCATCCGACAACCTCGCTCCTGCCCGATGGGAAAACCCTTTTTTGTGTCTGGACCCTTGGCCACGGCGGCACCTGCGGCCCGCTGAAGCGCAGTGACGACGGCGGCCGCACGTGGTCGCCGCTTCTCAACACTCCCGAAAGCTGGAAAACCGCGAAAAACTGCCCCTCGCTCTACCGCCTCATTGATCCGAAGGGCGTCACTCGCCTTTTCGTTTTCGCCGGCTCCGGTCCGGGCGACGACATCCACTCTTCCTTCTCGCTCGACGAGGGTAAAACGTGGTCCGCCATGAAGGGCATCGGCCTCGTCGGCGTCATGCCCTTTTGCACTATCGTCCCCATCGACGGTGGAAAAAAACTCCTCGGCCTTACCAACATCCGCCGCCCCGGTGAGAAGGTCGAAAAAACTTCCAACATCCTCACGCAAAGCATCTCCGAGGATGGCGGCCTCACGTGGACCCCTTGGCGCATCCTCCTCGATCTCCCCGGCCTTAAACCCTGTGAGCCCGCCATCGTCCGTTCTCCCGACGGCCAACAGCTCCTCTGTCTCATCCGTGAAAACGTAAAACGCGTCGCGCTCTTCATGACCAGCGACGACGAGGGCCGCACGTGGTCCGCCCCCAAATCCCTCCCACCCGGACTTTTTGGCGACCGTCACATGCCGCACTACGCCGCCGATGGCCGCCTCGTGATTACCTTCCGCGACACCGGCCCCGGCAGCCCCACCGGAAAACACTTCATCGCGTGGGTCGGCCGTTACGAAGACATCGCGAGCGGTCGCGACGGCCAGTATCGCATCAAACTGCTTCACAGTTACCACGGGGGTGACTGCGGTTATTCCGGGCTAGAACTTTTGCCCGACGGCACCTTCGTCGCCACGACTTACATTCAATATCGCGCCGGCACTGAGAAAAACTCCGTCGTGAGCACGCGCTTCAACCTCGCCGAGACCGACCAACTCGCCGCCGCTAAACGCTAACCTCCCCTGCGACCGCGCTCTTTTTCCACGTCCCGCGTCCC
>JANXLP010000672.1 GCA_025355125.1 Opitutaceae bacterium
GCACGCCGGCCGTGGTGCGGACACCAAACAGTGTGCGGTCGAACGCCGCCGGCTCCGTGATGTGAATGGTGAGCCGGTCACCGAGCGCGCGGCGCACATAGCTCTGGCCGTCATAGACCGCGCCCATCAGCGCCAACGGGAGCAACAGACGAAACCAAGGGGTGATGCGCGGTCCGGCGTAGGCGAATGCAAGCACCGCCAGCCCGAGCGCGAGATGATCAGCGCGAAATCCGCCGAGGCCGATATGCGCGCCCCAGAAAAGTAAGACTCCCGCCACGGGTGCAAGCCGCCGAGAGCGCGGGGCGTTCTGCCACCAGCGTTTCCACGCTTCGGTTTCACGAGTCCACGGACAGCGTGTGGGTGCCGGCTCGTTAGTTGGGTTCGAAGCGAAGGGGGAGGGCATTGATGGCCTCGGAGGCAGGCAGTTCTTGCCATGAAGCCGCCGCCACTTCTGACAATCAAGCGATGAATCAAACGCTGCGCCCGCCAAGGCCGCGCCTTCGCGCCTGGCTGCCACCGCTTGAACATCCACTCGTGCTCATGGCGCTGATTGCGCTCTGCGCGCGGACGGTCGGACTGGCCTGGCACTACTTCGGGCACGATCTGAGCGGGCAGCCTTTGGTGGTGATGCCGATGACGCTTTTTCCGGCGGCGTTTGCCTATCACTGTGCGGTGTTGATCGCGCCTGCGCTCGTCCTGTTGCTGTTGTGGCGGCTGATGCCGCCGCTGCGCGGATTCATGTTGATCGTGACGCTGCCGATCTTCGGCGCGACGTTGCTGATAGGGCAGGTGGATTTCGAAATGATGCGACTCGTGGGGAGAAAATTCTCACCGAGCGTGTTTACGACGTATGTGCCGCATCAGGCGTTCTCCTCGGAAATCATTTTGCCGCTGCGCGCCGATCTTGCGCACACGCTGGGTTCGCTGGCCCTGATCTTGGGCGGCTGGTCGGCGATGGCGGCGGTGTTGTGGCGGGGATTGAGGGCGTCGCTCGTGCCGCGCTGGAGTTGGCCGTGGCTGGCGGTGCTGGCGGGGGCGGTTGGTTACGCGTTGCTCGTGGTGGCGCGTTACACGCCGTCGAGTCGCGCGGTGCTCCAACCGCCCGAGGTCACGTTCTACCGTCACTGGAGCGGAGCGGATCAAACGCAGGCGCCGGCGACGCTGGCGGCGGGGGCGGAGCAGGTGCGGGCGGTGTTGATGCCCACAATCGCCGGGCGCCAATGGACCGATGAAAATCATCCGCTGGTCCATCAACCGGCCGAGGGAAAAGGTGCCGTGGTCGATCCGCCGGACATCATCGTGATCGCCGTGGAATCGCTGCACGCGCCGCATCTGGGCTACATCAATCCGGCCCAGCGCAACGTCACGCCGCAGTTCGACGCGCTCGCGGCCAGGAGCGTCGTTTTCTCCAGTTTCATCGCCAACGGTTATCCCAGTGCGCCCGGGTTTTTCGCAATTAACGCCGGTATCCTGCCGCACCGCACGCGCACCGTCAGCGCGGAGTTTCCCGACGGCAGCTTCGATGCGTTGCCCGCACGGCTAAAAAATCTTGGCTATAGTCGCCTCGCGATTTGGGGAGGCAACGCCGCCATGGCCAACGAGCTCGCATGGGCGAAGCGCTGGTATGACGAGGTGGACTATCAGATTGAGGGCAACCGGCTCGAATACCACCACAGTCGCGGCGATGCGGAGACGTTTCGCGTGTTGATGGATCATATCGCGCGAGCGGATCGCGCGAAGCCCGGTCAGCCGCAGTTTATCTTTGTCGCCACGGCTGGCACGCACGGGCCGTTTTCCGCGGCGAAGGCGGTTTTCTCGCGGCCCGAAGATCGCGTGGAAGCCGCGCCGTTCAGCGCCGAGGCCGGCGAAGACCGCGAGGATAACTACGATCACATGCTGCACCTGCTCGACCGGCAGGTGGGCAAGCTCGCCGAATTTCTCGCGACCCGACCGCGCCATCGCAACACCGTCCTCGTAATCTGCGGCGACCACAGCGTGAGCCTTTCGGGGAAGGTCAGCTACGATATCCGCGGGTTTCCCGTCGATGGTGTGGTGTGGACGACGGCGATCATGCACGGCGATGCGCGGCTGCTCGGCGCGCCGCGCGTGGAGACGTTTCCGAGCAGCCAAGTGGATCTCATGCCGACGTTGCTGGCACTGGCCGGAGATCGCAGCCCGACGGCGGCGATGGGCGCTGATCTGCTCGCGCCCTTGCCAACGGAGCAACGCATGGCCGTCGCGGTTCGCGAAGAGGGTTATCGCATTGATCGCGCAGGCTGGTCGCTCTTCGTGAGCGCCGCTGATCCCACGGATTATTTTGTGCATCGCGCCTTTCAATCGGCACCGCGTTCGCGCGCTTCCGATGTGGGCGGGCCTTTTGCCGCGACGGACGCGCGTGCGCTGCACAGTGCGGCGCACACGTGGTCTTGGTTGATCGAACAGAATCGCGTGTGGCCGGAGGTTGTTTCCCGGCCATGAAAATCGCGCTCGTTTGCGATTGGTATCGTCCGCGCGTCGGAGGAATCGAGCTGCACCTCGAGCAATTGGCCGGGCAACTGGCGGCGGCCGGACATCAGGTGACGGTGATCACGCCCACGCGCGGTCGCAGCGACGATCACGGCCCCGTGCGGGTGCATCGGCTGCGCGGGTGGCTGTTGCCGTGGATCGGTCTGGCGTGGACGCCCCTGACGTTTCGGCGGTTGGGCGCAGTGCTGCGGGCCGGCCAGTTCGACGTCGTGCATGCGCACAGCAGCCTGATCTCGCCGGCGGCCTACGCGGCGCTTTGGCAGGCGCGGGCGGGCGGGTTGCCGGCGGTGCTGACGGTGCATTCGATCTGGGGCGGGTTTGACCGGATGTTTGCGGCGTTGAACGGAGCGTTCGGCTGGGTGCGTTGGCCGGTTATTTTCAGTGCGGTGAGTGAACGCGTCGCGCGGGACATGCGGCCGCTGTTGCGGTTTCAAACGGTGCATACTTTGCCGAACGCCATCGTGCCGAAGGATTGGATGATCGCACCGAATTTGCCCGCGAACGGGATCAACATCGCGTGCGTCATGCGGCTGGCGCCACGCAAGCGCGGAACCGCGCTGCTGAGAGCACTGCAAGTGGTGCGCGCGCAGTTGCCGGCCGGTGTGCGGTTGCATTGCCAGATTGCCGGCGATGGGCCCGAGCGCCGTCGGTTGGAAGCGCTGGCCAAAGAACTCGAGCTGACGGACTGCGTGCGTTTCCATGGCGCAGTTGATTCCAGCCGCGTGAAAGCGCGGCTGGCGGAGAGTCATTTCTTCGTGCTGCCGACGGTGCTGGAGGCTTTTGGGCTCGCGGCGTTGGAGGCGCGCGTGGCGGGTTTGCCGGTGGTGGCGATGCGTGCGAGCGGCGTCGGGGAGTGGCTCAAGGATGATGTGGAAGGATTGCTGGCGGGCGACGATGCGGATCTGGCCCGGTGCATCCTGCGGCTTGCGTCCGACCGGGCGTTGTTAGCCGATATGACCGCGCATAATCGCCGCACGCCCGTGAGCTTCACCTGGGATCGGGCGGTGGCCGCGCACCTCGCGCTCTATGCCCAAGCCCGCCAACTCACGACTGCATGACGACGGTTGACCCGCAGCCCACGGCGCGACCGCGCGTAATTTTTTCGGAGATGGTGATGCTGGTGTCGGCGGTCGTCGCGATGGCGATCAGCGTCGCGGCCGATCACGGGCACTATTCGCCGCGCGCGGTGTTTTGGGCCTGCCTGAGTGCGGGCTTATTGGCGGCGGCGGCGCGGCTGTATTTGAAGAAGACGCCTGCGTTGGCCGCAATCGGAGCGGAGAAACTGCTCGGCGGCGCGTTGGTCGTGCTGTTGCTCGTGGGGTTGCTCGATGCACCGGGCGTATATTTGCAGGGCTCGGGTTACGGCCGGGCTTACGCGGCGATCCAAGTGGGACTAGCGGTGGCGGTGATCACGGGGTTTCTCCTACCTCGGGCCAATGACCGGTTGCGCGGGGTGATCTTTGGTGTGGGCGTGGTCCTTGGCTTTGGGCTGAGGGTGGGGATGGTGCTCGCCTCGCCGTCGCCGCAGATCGACGTGTTCACGCAATTTCAGGAATCGGCGGCGCATTTGCTGCATGGCCTGAATCCTTTTCAGACGCCTATTTCGGAGCCGCCAGCGGGCTCGGCGAGTTTCGGCTACCACGTCACAGGCTACGCTTATCCGCCGGCAAATCTCTACGGGCAGACGGTGTTTTACTTTCTCTTCGGCGACATCCGCTATGCGCACATCGCGTTTGAGCTCCTCGCGGTCGGCAGTCTTCACGCCATCGTGCCGAGGGCGCGGCGGGCGGCGGGACAACTGCTCGGGTTGCTTCTTCTTTTTCATCCACGGGGATTTTTTGTGATCGAGCAGGCTTGGAACGAACCGCTGCTGGTCGGTTGTGCGGGAGCTTTTTTGTGGCTCGCCGTGAAGCGGCCAGACTCGCGCTGGGTGGCGGTGATGCTTGGGCTGTTTCTCAGCCTGAAGCAGTATCTCGTGTTCTTTGCCGCGCTCTTTTTTCTGCGCTCGGGGCGTTGGCGGCTGCTGCCATTGGCGAGCGTGGTCGTGCTGCTGACGTGGATTCCGTTTCTGATTTGGGATGCGTCGAGCGCGTTAGAGAACGGACTGCTCTTCCAGTTTCGCACGCCCTTTCGGCCCGATGGGTTGACGATTTCATCCGTGCTTTATCAGTGGTTGGGTTGGGCGCCGACCAAGTGGGTCGCCATCTCAGTGGGCGCGGTGATGACGGTGGCGACGCATCGGTGGTTCGGTGGCCGGGCGCTGAGTGGCTACGTTTATGCGAGTGTGCTGACGACGCTCGCGGTGTTTTTGTGCGGGAGTCAGGCGTTTTGTAATTACTACTATTTTCTGGGCGCGATGCTGCTGTTTCTGATCGCGCTGCGTTTACGGGAGGAGAGCGATCATGCGCGCTAAATCGACGCTGATCGCAGTTGCACGTAGTCGGAGCATCCGTCTCGCAGCCATCGCGTTTGTCGTGCTGTTTGTCGGTTGGCGCTGGGATCGCACGACCGGGTTCACGGGATTGCCGCGTTTTGGCGAAGATCTGAAAGAGCGCAGGTTGCCGGTGTTGCAAACGCTGCCGATCAAGGACTCGCCGCGCTCCGGCTACGATGGACAGTTCTACGCGCAGATCGCGGTAGAGCCGAATGTAGCGAGTCCCGATCTCGGGCGCGCGCTCGACAAATCCTCGTATCGACCGCGTCGGATATTGCTGCCGCTGCTAGCGTATGGTTTGGGCGCGGGCCAGGCGTGGGTGGTCCTGCAAATCTACGCGCTGCTGAACACCGCCGCGTGGCTATGGCTAGCCGTGATTCTCTGGCGACTGCTGCCGCGCAACGACTGGCGACACACGGCCGCGTGGTTGGGCGTGATGCTCAGCGTGGGCGCGCTGGACAGCGTGCGGCTGGCGCTCACCGATCTACCGGCTGCTTTGCTGCTCGTGTTGGCGGCGAGCGCAATGGAACGGGGCCGCGAGAGAATCGCGACGCTGTGGGTCCTGCTCGCGGGATTTACACGCGAAATATCTGTGGCCGGGGCATTGCTCGTGCGCAGCACGGCTGGGTCCGGGCGCACGTTTTTCCTGCGGGCTGCGAGCACGGGGCCGGTGCTGCTTTGGTGTGCGTGGCTGGCGTGGCGCCTGCCGGGTCCGGTGGGGCACGAGGGCAACATCGACTGGCCGGGTTTCGCTTTTCTGCGGCAGTTGGTAAGCAATCTTCAGTTGGTGCTCGCTGGTGATTTCAATCCGCGCGTGGTGTTTGGGGTGCTGGGTGGACTCGGCCTCGCTGCTCAGTCGCTATTTGTCCTGAACCAATGGCGCGCATTTGCGGCGAACGCGTGGGTGCGGATGGCGCTGCCGTTTGCCGTGCTCTTTTGGCTGATCGGCGCGGACCCCTGGCTCGACTACCGGGCGGTGGCGCGCGACTGCCTGCCGATGACGTTGGTTTTTAATCTGCTCTGGGCTCGGCGCACCGAGGCTAGTCCGTTTTGGCTGCTCGCCAACGTGATCGTGATCGATGGAGTGACAAGAATGGCGCCGCCATGAACCGCACGCTGAACCCACGTCTCTGGCTTTTTATCGGCATAGCGATTTTCGCGGGCACTCATCTGGCGTTGATCCGCCACTACGGCTGGGTGGACACGTGGCGCTGGTGGCATGTCCCCTCACGCGCGGTGCCGTTTTCGGATCTTCGTGTGATCACGGGGGCTTCGGATTCGGTGGAGCGCGGGTTTAACCCCCGGGAGATTAATCCCGGCGCGCCCTATGGTCAGCGGTTCAATCAGACGCACGTCTGGCTCTGGATGGGTGAACTCGGCCTGCGCGAGCGGCACAGTCCCGTAGTGGGCGTCGTGCTCCTCGCCGGCTATTTGGTGGGGATCTGGTGGCTCGCGGCGGGAATCGGTGCATGGGCGATGGTTCTGCTGGTGCCGTTGTTGATCTCGCCGGCCGCGCTCCTCGCGGTCGAGCGAGGGACGACGGATCTGAGCGTTTTCTTTCTGCTCGCGCTGGCGGGACATCTGGCGGGGCGCGCGTTGCGGGGCTCGTTGGTGGCGGTGCTCCTGGGGTTTGTGCTCAAAATGTTTCCGTTGGCGGGCGTGCTGCTGGTCTTGCGTGAACCGCGGGCGCGGGCGTGGCGGTTGGGCGTGGGAGTGGTGGCGCTCGCAGGGTTGTTCGGCGCGCTCAATTTCCATGAACTCGTGGATATCGCCCACAAGACGGAGAAGGGCGGGGACACGTCCCACGGGTGGGCGGTGCTCTCGCTGTATCTGGAGCGGTTTCCCGGCGCGGCGGCCTACGTGCGGCCGGTGCGCGGGCTCGGCCTGATGCTGGCGGTGGTGGGCTTGGCGGTGGCGTGGTGGTCGGCGCGTGGCGCCCTCGATGAAGCGCCTGAGGGACGGCCACTCGATTTCTTCCGCATCGGCGCGGGCGTCTATGCAGGCACGTTCTTGCTCGGCGCGAGCTGGGACTACCGATTCATCTTCGGCCTGTTCATGATCCCGCAGCTCGCGCTGTGGTTGAGCCAGACCGATGCCAAGCTGCGACGAATCGCGGGCTTCACTTTGGCGGTGCTATTTCTAGCCGCATGGTCGCGGGCTTTCACCGATTGGCTGGAGCCGATCACGGGCGGTAAGACCGTGGCGCGAACGCTTGAGGAGCTGGCGAAATGGACGCTGTTTTTTGCGTGCGTTCATTTGCTCACGCGCACGGCGCCGTCCTGGGTGAAGATGCGGCGGTCTATCCCGTCGGCGGACGTTTGATCATGCGCCACGCCGTGAGCGCGTAGCCCGGGACGATCATCGCGATCAGGAAACACGCATGCTGCACGAGGGCGAGGGCCATGGCTTCGGCTGCGGGCACTCCGAGCCAACGGTAGGCGCCGAAGGCTGCGGCTTCGTAAACGACGAGATTCCCCGGAGCGACCGACACCATCGTGGCGAAGCTCACGGCGGCCAGCACGAACGCGAGGCTCGAGCACGGCAGGTCCACGCCGAGGCTGCGTTGCACCGCGTAAATTCCGACAAGCAGCATCAGCTTCATGGTCAGACCGAGGGCTAACGCGCTGAGTAAAACTCGCGGTCTTTTGATGGATTCAAAGTGCAGCGCCCAGCGCGTGCGCCAATTGTTCGTCGGCGAGCCATTGGAGGAGCGTCGCACCAACCAGAGTAGCGCGATGGAACCGACCAGCAGACCTGCGCCGAGAATCCAAGCTGCGCGTTGCAAACCTACGGGCAACGGCGCCCCGGCCAGCGCCAGCATCACCAGAGAAAATTTCGCGACGCCCTCGCAAAGCTGTTCGAGCGCCATGAGCGAGAGCGCGCCTTCCATTCCCAGGCCGGCGCGGGTCGCAAGGAGGCCGACGCCGAGAGCGTGTCCGCCACCGAAGGGCAGGGTGTTCATCCCGGCGACTGCGAGGGTCACGCACTCCCAGAGCAGGCCCCAGCGCACGGGACGCGTGGCCGGCAGGAGTCGCGCCCACTGCTCGGTTAAAAGCGGCAGCACCGCGAAATGCGCGAGCACGGCTGCTACGAGCCAACCCGGGCGCGCGCGGGCGAGCGGCGCGACGATTGCCCGTAAATCCAACGTGCGTGCGAAGACCAGCAGCGCGCCGGTGGCGGCCGCCCACGCGAGCCACCACAGCCACCGACGGCGGTTGGGCGCGGGCGGAGGAGATTCACCCATGGATGAGGGCGGGTTCACGCTGGGGCTCACGGGCCGAAGGCTGCGGCAAATGCATGCTGGCGCGACTCCAGCGGCTTCGTTTTCGTGGGCCAACGTTTAAATGCCGTCTGACCTCTCCCCAGCTATCCGACCCCGTGCCCATCCGTTGGTCGTGGCGTGTGTGGCGCTCATCGCAGTGCGTGCGCTCGGACTCGTGCTCCACTTTTTGGCCAATGATCCCAACGGTAACGCGATCACGGCCTCGCCGCTCAACACGCTCATCGTTGCGCTGCCCTACCACGGCGCGGTGTTGCTGACCGCATCGGGTGCCCTGCTGCTACTTTGGAAACTCCTGCCGAAAGTGCGGCCCGTGATCACCACGATCGGCGTGCTGCTGGCGCTCGCGGGAGCGGTGCTCGGGCAGGTGGATCTCGGGATGCAGTGGTTCATCGGCCAGAGATTTTCGCCGATGGTGGCGGGCACCTACGTCGGTGGGGACCTGCTTTCGAGCGATCTTTATGCGCCTGTGCTTTTTCATCCGGCTTACTTTGCCATGGGCGTAGCGTTGATGGCGGCGCCATGGGTTTTCATCGGCCGCAGTCTACTCGCGCAGCGACACGGGCGGACGATGCGCGAGCCGAGTTGGCGGTTGGTCGGGGGCGTCATGATTCTTGTCGCCGCCTGTCAGATTCCGATCCGGCTCGCATATGGCCATCAACGGGAGGTGCTGCGCCCGCCGGAACTGCTCTTCGCCTATCACTGGTTGTATCCTACGGAGGTGCCGACGCCGGCCAATGAGATGGAAGTGGTCGCCCAACTACGCGCTGCCATCGACCCGACGGGAACGGCCCACTGGCTCAATGATGCCCAATTGCCACTGGTGCGCGCGGCGTCGGACCAGCGCAATCGCTACGGCACAGCCGCGCCCGCCGAGCGGCCCGACATCATCCTGTTCTCAATCGAATCCCTGCGTGGCGCCGAGCTTGGCTACATCCCGGGCAACTACGCACCTGGTGAACCCACGGCCACTCCGCGGCTCGACCGGCTCGCGCAGAGCGGCGTCGTGTTCTCGCACTACATCGCCAACGGCAACCCGAGCCCGCGCGGTTTTTTCGGCATCAATGCAGGAGTGTGGGATCATCGCGGGAGTTTTATCATCTCAAGCTTCGCAGGTTCGGAATTCGACGCATTGCCCGCGCGGTTGCGTCGCG
>JANXLP010000060.1 GCA_025355125.1 Opitutaceae bacterium
CCTCACCCTCTTCCTCAACGAGATCAACGGCTTCGCCTACACCCACAGCGAAGAGCTGGGCAACGCCTTCGAGTTCCTCCTCCAAAGCTCCGGCGCCCAAGGCGAAAACGGCCAGTTCCGCACCCCCCGCCACATCATTGATTTCATCGTCGCCTGCCTCGACCCGAAGCCCACCGACAAAATCCTCGACCCCGCCTGCGGCACCGGCGGCTTCCTCGTCTCCTCCTACAAACACATCCTGGCCAAACACACCTCACCCGGCTCCACCGTGCCCGGCGACCGCCTCGGCCGCGACCAGCTCAACCGCGTTTACCACCACCTCACCGGCTACGACACCGACGACCACATGGTGCAGCTGTCCAAGGTAAACCTCTTCCTCCACGGCTTCCCCGATCCCGCGATCCACATCTACGACACCCTCAGCAACGACGCCCGCTGGCACGAAAAAGCCGACCTCATCCTCGCCAACCCGCCCTTCATGACGCCCAAAGGCGGCGTCACCCCGCACACCCGCTTCCGCATCCCCGCCAAAAAAGCCGAAGTCCTCTTCACCGACTACATCGCCGAGCATCTCAGCCCCGACGGACGCGCCGGCATCATCGTCCCCAACGGCATCGTCGCCACCACCCAAAACGCCTACGTGAAGCTCCGCCGCTTCCTGGTCGAAGACAGCCTGGTGGCCGTCGTGTCGTTGCCCTCCGGCGTCTTCAAACCCTACAGCGGCGTCAAAACCAGCATCCTCTTCCTCGACAAAAAACTCGCCCGCCAGACCAAGGAAATCCTCTTCCTCAAAATCTCCGCCGACGGCTTTGACCTCGGCGACCAACGCCGCCCCATCGAGCAAGACGACCTCCCGCTCGCGAAGCGTTACCTCGACCGCTGGTTCAAAGGCCAACTCGGCGACGAACCGCCCGCGTTCATCCCCTTCAAACGCGTCGATAAACGGGAGCTGCTGGCGAGCCGCGCGTGCAATCTCGACGTAGGCGAAATCTCGGACTCGACGAAACGAGCAAACAGTGAAGTCGATTTCGTAAACGTTGCCGAACTGCTCCAAGACGTAAGTCTCTCAAATAAAATTCAGAAGACTCAGTTTCTCCCAACGGGTCGCTTTCCGATAGTTGATCAATCAGAGAACTTCATCGCGGGTTACTGGAACGATGAAAGTGACGTTTTCAGAATAACCCGACCCATCGTCGTGTTTGGTGACCACACCCGGCGCTTCAAATACATAGACTTCGATTTCGTTCTCGGCGCAGACGGCGTGAAAGTTCTGCAATTCGATGAGCGGGTTCTTCCGCGCTACGCCTATTTCACATTAAGTGCGCTCAAGCTCCGAGATCTTGGTTATTCACGACATTACAAGGAACTCATAAGCCACGAAATCCCCCTGCCCACGCTGGAGGAACAACGCCGGATCGTGACGGAGATCGAAGGCTACCAGCAGGTCATCGACGGCGCCCGCCAAATCCTCGCCGCCTACCGCCCACGTTTCGATACCGACCCTGAATGGGAAGTAGCGTCACTTGGTGAAGTTTGTGAAACGAGCTCTGGCGGAACCCCTCTAAAATCAAAGCGCGAGTATTACGAAGGCGGCACAATCCCTTGGCTCAAAAGCGGCGAAGTCGGGCAAGGCTACGTGTATCAAGTTGAGGAATGCATTACAGAACTCGGCCTAAAAAATTCTTCCGCAAAGCTCTTTCCCCCTGAAACCGTATTGGTTGCCATGTATGGAGCAACCGCCGGGCAAGTCGGACTTCTCAAGGTTCCCTCGACGACAAATCAGGCTGTCTGCGGCGTTCTTCCCGGTAAACGTTTCTTACCTTGTTTCTTGTTCTATCATCTGCGCTCAAGAGTGAACGAAATGAAAGCCTTGGCCGGTGGCGGGGCTCAACCGAACATCTCACAACAAATCATTCGCGCGCTCCAAATCCCCGTCCCCCCGCTCCCCGAGCAGGAGCGGATCGTGTCTGAGCTGGACGCGGAGGCGGCGAAGATGGAATCCGTCCGCGCCCTGATCCCGTGCTTCGAGGCCAAAATCGCCCGCACCCTTGCACGTGTCTGGGGCACGCACGAAGACCTCGCCAATAACACCAAAACCCCTCTTGCTACCGCCGAGCCATGATCACCCGCATCAAGATCGACAACTTCAAGTCACTAGTAGATTTCGAGCTGCCTTCCGCAGACAGGGAGCTCGGCAGCTTCACCTGTTTTGTCGGCCTGAATGGTTCGGGTAAATCCACCCTACTTCAGGCGTTGGATTTTATCG
>JANXLP010000074.1 GCA_025355125.1 Opitutaceae bacterium
CGTGACGGCCTTTTCGATAAGGGAGCCGAGCACGCGAGTTTCGGCCGGATTGAGCGGAGGTAGGACGGGGTCCATGGTGGCGCGGAGGCTGCGCGCTATTTTTGACCGGGAGCTTTGCCGGCCCAGGCGTCGCGCAAAGTGATGGTGCGGTTAAACACGAGTTTGCCAGGGGCGCTTTCCTTGGCGTCGGGCGTGAAGTAGCCGAGGCGCTCGAATTGAAAATTTTCAGCAGCGGTCGCGGCGGCGAGGGAAGGTTCGAGTTTGGCAGTGACGACCTCAAGAGACTGTGGGTTCACGTGCTGGAGGAAATCATCGGTGGCGGCGGGTTCGGCGACGGTGAAGAGGCGGTCGTAGAGACGGACCTCGGCGTCGATGGCGTGGTCGGCACTGACCCAGTGGATGGTGCCTTTCACCTTTTTGTCGGAGTTGGGCTGGCCGGAGCGCGTCGTGAGATCGGCGGTGCAACGCAGCTCGGTGATGATGCCGGCGGCGTCTTTCACGATCTCGTCGAGCTTGATGATGCAGGCGTATTTGAGGCGGACTTCGCCGCCGGGCTTGAGGCGGAAATATTTAGGCGGCGGGACTTCGGCGAAGTCGTCGCTCTCGATGAAGACCTCACGGGTGAGCGCGATGTCGCGCGTGGTGGGCGTTTCGGACTGGGGATTGTTGGTGGCGGTGCAGGCGACGACTTCGCCGGGCGCGATGTTGGTGAGGACGATTTTGATAGGTTTCAGGACGGCAAGGCGGCGCTCGGAGGATTCGTTGAGCGACTCGCGGATGACGTGTTCGAAAACGGCGACGTCGGTGACGCTGTCGTTTTTTGTGACGCCGATGTTGTAGGCGAATTGGCGGATCGCGCTGGCGGGAATGCCGCGGCGACGAAGGCCGGAGAGCGTGGGCATGCGGGGATCGTCCCAGCCGGTGACGACTTTTTCCTGCACGAGTTGGAGGAGCTTGCGCTTGGAAACGAGGGTGTAGCCGAGATTCAGTTTCGCGAATTCGTATTGGTGGGGCAGAGTGCGCGGCAGATCGAGGGAGCCCAAAATCCAGTCGTAGAGCGGGCGGTGATCGACGAATTCGAGCGTGCAGATGCTGTGGGTGATGCCTTCGAGATAGTCGCTGAGGCAGTGCGCGTAGTCGTAGAGCGGATAGATGCACCAGGCGTCGCCGGCGTGGTGGTGCGGCACGTGGCGGATGCGATAGAGCAGGGGATCGCGCAGCCAGAGGTTGGGCGCGGCCATGTCGATCTTGGCGCGGAGGGAGCGGGCGCCGTTGGGAAACTCGCCGGCCTTCATGCGCGCGAAGAGATCGAGGTTTTCCTCGACCGTGCGCGTGCGGAACGGGCTGTCCTTGCCGGGCTGATCGGGCGAACCGCGGTATTTCTCGGTGTCCTCGGCGCTCAGATCGCAGACGTAAGCTTTGCCGTTTTTTATGAGCTCGACGGCGTAGGCGTAGAGTTCGGCGAAGTAATCAGAGGCGAAGAACGGTTCGGAAGGAATTTTCGATTCTGGATTCTCGATTTTCGATTCGGAGACAGGGAGAATATAATAGTCGGGCTTGCCGTTGATGGTCTGAAGCGAAGGCGTGGAGCCTTTGGGTTTGAAGCCGAGGACGTCGTCGGCCCAGCCGGAGATGAGCCAGCGGACATCGGTGGTGATGGAGTCCACGTATTCAACGTCTTCTTTGACCGGATTGGTATCGTCGAAGCGGAGGTTGCACTGGCCGGCGTTTTCGCGGGCGATGCCGAAGTTGAGGCAGATGGACTTGGCGTGGCCGATGTGGAGATAGCCGTTGGGCTCGGGCGGAAAGCGGGTGACGATCTTCGGATAGCGCTTTTCGGCGATGTGTCCGGCGACGATGTCGCGGACGAAATCACTCGGGGCCGGAGGAGTGGCGGGCACGTTGGGCTCAGCGGTCATAGCGGACCAAATTGCGGTGCGGTCCGGCGCGAATCAACGCCGCAGTTACCGGCGCGGGCTTGACGCGTGGAAAGCCCGCTCACTTCATCTCAGATCGATCTGCGAGCGTAGCACAATGGATAGTGTAGTAGCCTCCGAAGCTATTGATG
>JANXLP010000147.1 GCA_025355125.1 Opitutaceae bacterium
CCTTCGTAGGCCGGCAGCGTCGCCTCCGGATCGACGACGAGTGGTATCGGGTCGATCTGCTCTTCTTTCACCGCCGTCTGCGGTGCCTTGTGATCTTCGATCTGAAGCTCGGGCCGTTCACGCACGCTGATGCGGGACAGATGAACGTGTATGTGAACTACGCCCGCGAACACTGGTCGCAGCCCGATGAGAATCCGCCCGTCGGCGTGATCCTTTGCTGCGGCAAAGGCGAAGCGCTCGTCCGCTACGCCACCGACTCGTTGCCGACGAAACTCCTCGTGCGCGAATACCTCACGGCGCTGCCGGAGGAGAAAGTCCTCGCGGCGGAGTTGGGCCGGACACGCAAAAAACTGGAGGCCCGAAAATGAGCGTGAAACTCTCTGCGGTTCCTCAGCGCATTATCGCCAGCGGTGTCCGCTTCATCAAACTTGGGAGTGAGGGAAAATGGGAGAGCGATTGCATCGAAGGTGCATCGCCTTCCATACGCATCGGATTTCGTAGCAAGCAGCATGACGAGAGTCTGGCGGGCCGCTGGGATGCCGTGCTCCGATATTGGTCAACCGTGGGAGAAAAGACCAAAGGCAAGGCCACGGAGTTCACCAATCAGGTAAAAACGTTTTATACGGCAGACGAGCAGACGCTTTGGATCACTTTCTACCAACGAAAGCTTTTCTGGTGTTTTGCTTCGAGCAAAGTCGTTGAGTTGGCAGACGGAACTCGGAGCAGAAGCACGATCGGCTCTTGGTCATGCCGCGATGTGCGCGGGCAAGAACTTCATTTCGACAACCTAAGCGGAGCCTTCACCAAGGTTCAGGGGTTTCGAGGGACGATCTGCTCTGTCGATCACGCCGACTATCTACTGAAACGCCTCAACTGTGAATTACTACCGGAGATCGCCCAAGCGGAAGACTGCCTCAACAAGCTCGAGCTCTCTCTGGCTCCGTTGATCCAGAAGCTTGGCTGGAAAGATTTCGAATTGCTCTGCGATCTGATTTTTACGCAGGCGGGTTGGCAGAGAGTCAGTTCCGTCGGCGCCACCCAGAAGACCGTCGATCTTGAGCTACTGTCCCCCGTCAGCGGGAGACGCGCCGCCGTTCAGGTAAAGTCGCAAGCAGACCTGAAGATTTTCCGGGCTTATGAGGTGCACTTTGAAAAAATGACCGATTACACCGAGGCCTATTTCGCCGTGCATACACCAAGCCGAGATTTGGCTCATCATAAGCCAAGTTCACGCATCGTGCTTCTTACGGCTGAATCGCTCGCCGAGCTAGTTGTCGCCGCAGGTCTGGTAAAGTGGCTGATCAGGAAAAATTCCTGATCCCGTCGAGCAGGGCCTCCGCGCAGGCGCGGGCGAAGAAGGGGTCGTTGATGGCGACGTCGTGCTCGATCACGGGAATGTCGGCGCGGAGGTGCGTGCGGAGGGATGTGAACAGCGCGGCATCGGCCTCGGGCGAGTGAAAGGGTTGGCCGGGGGCGCTGATGATGCTGATCGCGCGGAGCGGGAGCAGCACGGTGACGGGCGCGGTGTAGCGGTTGATTTTTTCCGCGAGGATGCGGCCGAGCTCGGTGCACTCGGCGGGCGTGGTGCGCATGAGCGTCACCTGCGGGTTGTGTTGGTAGAACGTGCGGCCGGCGAAGCGAGGTGGGATGCTGGAGGGTTCGCCGAAGTTCACCATATCGAGACAGCCGGGAGCGACGATCGCGGGGATCTTGGCCTTGGCGGTCGCGTCGAGGCGCTCGGGGCCGGCGGTGAGGACGCCGCCGACCAGTTCGTCGGCCCATTCGGTGGTCGTGATGTCGAGCACACCGGCGACCAGGCCGCTCGCGATGAGCGACTCCATGGCGCGGCCGCCGTTGCCGGTGGCGGCAAAGACGAGCACTTCGTAGCCGGCGGCTTCGAGGATGCGTTTGGCTTCGGTGACACACGCGGTGGTGTTGCCGAACATGCTGGCGACGATGAGCGGTTTCTCGGCGGCGGACACGGGCGCGATGCGGCGGGCTTCGAAGGCGGCGACCATGCCGCAGATGGCGCCGGCTGCGTTTTCAAAAATAGCGCGGGAGACGCGGTTGATACCGGACACATCGACGATGGCGGGCATCATCGTGATATCGGTGCTGCCGACGTAGGGGGCGGTCTGGCCGCTCGCGAGCGTCGAGACCATCAGCTTCGGAAAGCCTATGGGGACCGCGCGCATCGCGGCGGTCGCAATGGCGGTGCCGCCGCCACCACCGAGCGAGATGATGCCGTGGATGCGGCCGGCGGCTTGCAGAGAAGCGACGAGTTTCGCGGCGGCGCGGCCCATGAAGGTGACGCACTCACCGCGATCGCGGCGGGCGAGGAGCGCGGCGTAGTCAGGTTCGCCGGCGGCGCGGGCGACGGTGTCGGCAGTGATGTCAGGCGTGATCGCGGGCGCAGAGAGCGTGGCGACGTCGATCAGGAGCGGCGTGTGGCCGGCGGCGCGAATGGCGGCGGCGATGAACGCGTGTTCCGGGCCCTTGGTGTCGAAGGTGCCGAGGACGGCGATGGTGGGCATGTGGGTAGGGCGGCTTATCCTTAAGCCGCCGGGTTGGAGAGATGCGGAGCCGAAACGGCGCGTTAGGGATAACCCGCCCTACCTTCCGCTCGCCCACTGCACGGCGTTGGCGAGGAGGGTCTTGAAGGGCGCGAGATCGTGGACGCGTTGGTCGTGGCCGATGGTCAGGCCGACGATGCGGGCGGTCGGGTGCTTCGTGATCCACACCACGGGATGAGGGGCTTTGTATTTTATCGAGGGCGAGGTCTCGGCGAGGACTTCGATGGGCGCGGTGCCGGCCGGGATTTTGTCCGGCTCGGCATTGATGTAGTAGAGTTCGTCGAACACCTCGAACGAGGCGGGGACGTTTTTCATGATCGGGTGTGCGGGCTTGAGCGCGTTGACGAGGTAGGTGCCGAGCTTGTCGTGACCGCGCGCGCCGCCGCCGACGATCTGCGCGTTGAGCTCGGGCCATTTCGCGAAGCCATACCAGGTGCCGGGGTGGAGCATAACGATGCCCTTCCCTGCGGCGGCGAAGGCGAAGAGGGCTTTGCGGTATTCGGGCGTATCGAAGAACTGGCGGTTGACGCTGATCAAGGCGACATCGGCACCGGCGAGCTCGGCGGCGGCTTGGTCGCGGTCTTCCGTGTAGTTAACAGAAAAGCCGGCGGCGCGGAGGGTGGCGGAGTCGGTCGTGCCAAAGAACTCGGCGAACTTGTGGGAGCTGCCACCGCCGATGAGCAGGACTTTGGTTTTGCCCGGTTCCCACGCGATGGGCGTCGTGGCGAGCAGCGGGCCGTCGCCTTTGCCGCCGGTTTTCGGAGTTGGATCAGCGACCACGGTCGGCGCGGCAGAAGCAGGGACGGCGGTGGAGCGCACGTAGGCGATGACGTCGCGAAGACCCTCGCCGCCTAAGCCTTCAAAGCCCTCCGGCATCAGCGAGCGTTTGGTATTTTCGCGCACGGCGATATCGTCGATTTTCACCTCGGTGTCGCCGCCTTGGTTGCGGACGGTGAGGGTGACCGAGTTCTCGCCGACAATGATACCGGCGAGTGATTCACCTTTCTTCGTCGTGATGTTCCACTGCCAGAAGCTGGGGTCCACCTCGCGGTTCGGATCGACGATGTGGACAATCAATTCGGCGGCGGCGTGCGTGCCGATGCCGGTGAGCGGCGGGCCGACATCGCGGGTGCCGAGGTCACCGAGTTTATGGCAGACGGCGCAGGCGGCATTGAAGACGACTTTACCCTTGGCGAGATCACCGGGCTTTTCGACTTCGGCAATAAGTTTGGCGATGAGGTCGTTCTTGCTCGCGGTGGGCGGGCTCTGCGAATCGAGCAGCGCCGTGGCTTGGCGGGCGACGCCGCGGTTGGGATGGGTGCGCAGGCGGGCAAGTTGGCCGGTATCGAAATCGGCGATGGTGATGCGGCCCACACGGATGACGGCGAGCAGGGCCGTGACGGATTCCGGGCGACGCAAAATCGCGTCGAACGCGGCGCGCGACTTCGACTGAACGTAATAGGTCGCCAGCGCGGCGGCGGTGTCGGCGCCACGGGTGTCGCCCAAAGTGGTGACGAGCGCGTTTTTCAACGCCGGCGACGCCGCGGCGTCGGCGAGCAGCGCGGAGATTTTGGCGAGGGTGTTGGCGCGTTGCGACGGGAGCGCGAGCAGGCTGTCGGCGATTTCGGAGCGGTTCACGTCACTCGTCGCAGGGGCGGAGAGAGCGGTGAACATCTGCGTAATCACGGCGGCCGTCGTGGGGGTGAGCGCGCCGGCGCGGTCCCATTGGGCGGCGAGTTGCAACGTGCTCGCTGCGGTGGCGGGCCGGTCGAGGAGGCGCTTGAGCACTGCGGTGCTAGCGGCATCAAGCGCGGGCAAATTCTCTAACCCGGCCAGACCTCGAAGAATCGCCTGCGCGAGGGGAAGAGCGGCGGGGCCGGCGTCGGCAACCGCAGCAACCAAGCCGGGAACTGCAACGGACGGGACCGAAGTGGTCAGCGCCGTAACAAATGGCACCAGCGCCGTCGCCTGCGGGCTGGCGAGCGCCACGGTGAGGTAGTCGGCGGCGCGGTCGGTCGCGGCGGCGATGAGGGCGGACTTGGTCCACTCGTCGGTCGCGGCGGCGAATTCGGCTACGACGGCGGCGCGCTCCGCGGGGGTGGTCGCGGCCTGCGCGGCTTCGTAGCGCGCGAGGGCGGGACTGCCCACGGTGCGAGTGAGCGCGACGAGTTGCGGGGCGGCGGGGAAATTCTCGCGCATCAGCCGGACGGCGGTCTGCTTCACGTGGGCGTTGGGGCTGGTCTCGATGGCTTTTAGCAGGCCGGCGAGATCGCCGCGGTCGAGAACGACGAGGGGGAGTTTTTTGGCCTCTTTGTGCTGCACGCGCCAGATGCGCGAAAAATAGTGGTCGCGGTCGGGGCGGACGGCGGCGTTGGCCGGGCCGTGGATGGGGCCGCGCGTGTCGTTGTGGATCACGGCCTGATTATAGAAATCGACGACGTAGAGCGCACCGTCGGGGCCGACGCGCGTCTCGATGGGACGGAACCAGAGATCGGTGCTGCGCATGAACTCGGTTTCCTCGCGGCCCTTTTCCTTTTCGACGGAGTAGCTCACGCCGTCGGGGCGGACGAACTGGTGGTGGACAATATTCAGCGTGGGCTCACCGGTGAAGTAGCTGTAATTCCATTTCGCGGGCCACGCGCCACCCTCGTAGATGGCGCAACCGGCGGCGGCGGTGAAGCGGCCGACCTGGTCGATCTGCACGTAGGCTTGGTCGGCCCACTCCATCGCGGGGAACGTGCGCTGATTCGTGATCATACCTTTCGCGGAGGTGGCGCCGGGGAACTTGCCTTTCGCGAGAATGCTCTCGGGGAGCACGGTGTGGAAGAAGACGGTGCCGCTCGTGGGCTGCGTCCAGAAGACCTGTCCGTCCCACGTGAGATCGAGGCCCCAGGTGTTGCCGCCGCGGCTGGAGTATTGCTCGAAGGCGGAGCCGTCGGGCTTGAAGCGGACGACACCCGAGCCGTCGGGGCCGAATTTTTTCGTGCCGTCGGGCGAGGTGACGTCGCCGCGCGAGTAACCGTGCGTGGCGTAGATCCAGCCGTCGCGGCCCCAGCGGAGATTGTTGATGACGGCGTGGGTGTCGTTGATGCCGAGGCCGGTGTAGAGCTTGGTGCGTTTGTCGCAGACGCCGTCGCCATCGGTGTCTTCGAGGAGCCAGATGTCGGGCGAGGTGGCGGCGATGACGCCGGTGCGGTAGAGGACGAAACTGGTGACGAGCTCGAGTTTATCGGCGAAGATTTTTTTCGTGTCCATGATGCCGTCGCCGTTGGTGTCGGTGAGAATCGAGATGCTGTCTTCGGGATCGCGCTCGGTGCGGGCGCCGCGGAGGGAGCCACTGTCTTTCCACGGCGCGGTATTGGGGACGCGGCGGCCGTTGGGATACTCGGGGGTTTCGCAAACCCAGAGGCGGCCCTTTTCATCCCAGTCGATGTTCATGACCTTGTTGATGAGAGGCTCGGAGGCGACGAGGGAGAGGTTGAATTCGGGATGGAGTTCGATCTTCGCGGCGGCCTTCGACGGTGCGGTCGGGCCGCCCTCGGGGTAGCGGAGCGTGTCGCCGAGATCGGCAGGGCCGCAGAGTTCATCGACGTTGGCACGCTGGCCGGCCCAGGCGATGCCGCGCAGAAGGAGCGTGCGGTAGTTGGCGCGGTTGAAATTTCCGTAGAGGTGGCCGGGGATCGAGACGAAGGCGCGGTAGGGTTTGGCGGCGCCGGGGAGCGTGCGTTCGTAGGTCCACATCTGCGGCTGGATATCGTAAACGTTGACGCCTTTCCGCTTCGCGACGGCTTCGGCGGCGCGGGCCTGGGCGGCGAGGTCGCCGCGCACACCGATCTCGCGGGATTTGGGCGTGTAGGCGGCGGCGAGGACGTGGGCGTCGGGGGAAAGGTCCATGTCATAGTAGATCTCGTCGTCCATCTGCCAGTTGGAGGCGTCGCGGGTGATGGCGTGGGCGCTGTCGGTAAAATAGAGGTTCATCGGAGCTTCGAGCCAGCGCGTCGTGCCCTGACGCCACGAGCCGCCGACGATGGATTTATACCAATCGGTGTCCTTAGCGACCGCCGCCGCGTGGATGACGACGAGGCCACCGCCGCGCGCGAGGTAGGCGGCGAGGTTGACGCGGTCGGGCTCGGCAATGTTGCCGGCTTCCTGTGCGTGGAGAATGAGGACGTCGGTCGCGGCGAGTTGCTCGGCGGTGGGGAACGCGTTGCCGCCGCTGGCGACGGCGCCGCGGGCCGTGAGGAGCGGCACCCACTCGGCGAGGAAGCGGGGGTGGTCGTGCGCGCCGGGGCCGTGGGACTTCGGGCCGGAACGGATGAAGACGCGCAGCGGGGCTTCGGCGGCGGCCGCGCGGGCGGAAAAGGATGCGGAGACGGAAAGCGCGAGAAGGAGAGCGAGGGCGAGGAGGCGTTTCATTTTAAGGAAGGGGTTGGGTGGGCAGCCAAATCAGAGGCGGATGACGCAGGGGGTGAGATTTTTGCGGAGGCTGGCCCAGGGTTCCTGGGTGGAGACGTCGCAGGGATCTGCGACGGCGGCAAAGTCGTCGGGGAGTTTCGCGGGCGAGAGCATCGCGAGGAAGACCAGGGGCTCAGCGTGCGGATTATAGGTCGCGTGGATCACGCCCGCCGGGATGTGCGCCATCTCGCCGACGCTCAGGATGCGATATTCGTTGCCGACCCATTGTTCGGCGCGGCCGTAAATCACGTAGATGATCTCCTCACGGTGCGGGTGATAGTGAAACGGATGGCAGTGCATCGGGTCCATGTTCGCGCGCACGAGGAGGAGTTTCTCGGCGGCGACGATATCGGGGCGGCAGAGCCACTCGTTGTTAGTCCAAGCATTGGGCTCGCGGAGGGCGTCGGCGATCTGGACGAAGCGGCGGTCGGCGGGGGTCATGGGGAAAAGTAGCGAGTAGTGAGTAGCGGGTAGTGAGTAGCGGGTAGTGAGTAGAAAATCGCGGCGCCCGTGGGTAAGCGGATGCTCGCTACTCGCTACCCACTACTCGCTACTTCGAAATCTTCAGGGCTTTGAATTTGCGCGTGAGGTTGGTGAGCGATTCTTCTACGCCCATGCGCTCGAGGCTGCTGGCGCCGACGAAGCCGTCACAGGTGGTGGCTGAGATCACGCGGTTCGCGTCTTCGGGAGTGTTGATCGGGCCACCGTGGCAGAGGAAAAAGATGTCCTTCCGAATCGTAGAGGCGGCGTCGATGATGTCCTGCGTGCGCTTGATGGTGTGGTCCCAACTGACGACGGCGTTGGTCACGCCGATGCTGCCGCCGACCGTGGTGCCGACGTGGGCGATGATCGCGTCGGCGCCGGCCTTGGCCATCTCGATGGCCTCCTCGGGCGAGCCCACGTAGACGACCGAGAACAAGTCCATGCGACGCGCGAGGGCGATCATCTCGTATTCCTTTTTCACGCTCATGCCGGTCTCCTCGAGGACGCCGCGGAAATGGCCGTCCACGATCGTGTGCGTGGGGAAATTATTCACGCCGGAGAAGCCCATTTCCTTCACCTGACCGAGCCAGTGCCACATGCGGCGGCGGGGGTCGGTGGCGTGGACGCCGCAGATGACGGGGCATTCCTCGACTACGGGGAGCACCTCGTATTCGCCGATCTCCATGGCGATGGCGTTGGCGTCACCGTAGGCCATCATGCCGGCGGTGGAGCCGTGGCCCATCATGCGGAAGCGGCCGCTGTTATAGATGATGATGAGATCGGCGCCGCCCTTCTCGATAAACTTGGCGCTGATGCCCGTGCCGGCACCGGCGGCGATGATCGCG